>CAYZQI010000013.1:0-53359 GCA_964480455.1 uncultured Cytophagaceae bacterium | reverse complement strand
TCCTTTTGAGTTTCTGAGCTTCCAGATACGAGTACCTACGGTTGGTATGTCATTATTAGGATTTGCATCATTGAACGTGGCATTGCTATTAGGCCAGTTCAAGAGTGGGTTGATTGCATCATTTCCACCGAGAGTTACACTGAATCTACCATTAGGATTGAGTTCACCCTCAGAAGGTTGCCCTAAAGTACCTGTATTAGTAGCATTTATCGTTCGATTTCTTCTTGGCAGCAGTGTTTGTGAGTCTGCCCCGATGTGCCCTGTACGTTGTGTACCTTTGTTTCCAATTCTACCACCATTACTATCAGGATTGTTTTCTTGTGTCCAGCTTCCAGCACCTCCACCACAGCAACCATGATAAGCCGCCAATTGACGAATGTACACAGGTTTGTTGAGGTCTGCACGCAAGAAGTTGTTAGTGTATATCTCATCACCTGCTAGTGAGAAGTCGTTGCCCGCTTTGAAGTTAGGGCTAGGGAAAGCAATGTCTATAGTTAAGCCAAACGCATCTAAGATTTCACTTGCCATAGGTTCGTTTCCACCTTCTCCTCTTCTTTGCCACAAGCCGTGTAGTTTTACATCTTTGTTAGGCATCTCATCATCATTAGAGATAATGGTAAGTGTTTCGTGTAATACTTTGACACCATTTCCACGAGGGTTTGGTGGCTCTACGGCAATGAATCTCAATCCTACATCTGCAAATTGATTACTTGTAATGGTAAGTGGTAATTGATTGATGTTGTAAGGCGTTCCGTTTATACTCTCTATTCTCCAGTAGGCTTCATTAGAGAGTATCATTTCATAAATCGCTAGGGGCTGCAGGCCTCTGTTATTCACTCGTAGTGTTACAAAATCGTGAAATTCAGCAGTACCGCCACCTGACTGAGGCCAATCCGTTTCTTGGATGCGATGAAAAGTAAGTTCGTCATTTTCAGGAAACTTATCACGGTTCTCGAGTACCATTTTTGTGTTGTTCAAAGGTACACTTTCTACACGTATGCTGTAAAGTGGTGTTTGAGCAGTATTGCCATTTCCATCAGTTACTCTGAAACGAATATTGTAATCTCCTTCTTCATCAATCAAAAGTGAGTTTAAGTAAGGCTGCCAGATAGCTCCATTGTCAATGCTAAACTCTGTCAATGCTACGCCACTACCTCCTTCATCACTAGGGAAAGCCCTCACCACTACCTCATTCTTATAGACATTTTGTGAAAGTTCAGTACCTTCAAAAGTAACCCTTACAGAGGGTAATAGATTATCGTTGGCAGGGTTGTTAGGTCTTATCCAAATGTATTGAATTTTTGAGTTTACGCCTGTCTGACCATTGAGTGTAAGTTTGCCATCAGTAACCTCAATTGTTTTCTCTACAATTAGGTTTGCATTGTTCACTCCCCAAAGTTCTTGATTGAACTCCATAAAGAAGTTACCTTCTGCACGAATCAAGTGTCGGCTATTGCCAAACTGTGCCTCTCCTACTGAAATCAGTACATCATAAGTATCATTAGGAAGTGCTATTTCCCAGTTAGCACGCTCAGTAGCACTGAACTGAAAGTGATTGAGTGTACGCAGTATCTCAGCTCCTGTATTTCTACGTCTTGATTGTGCCCTATTATCATAAGGACTACCATCTTGCACATTAATCCAACCAAATTCATAATCAACTCCTCCGAAAGTACGCGTGCCATAAGCATCACCCAAATCAGGAATATAACCAGCTGGGAGCGGGGTTGGGTCTTTTTGGAAGTTAATCTGATATGCCCAAGTACCCGTGGGAACTGCCATCACTTTTAAGAACACATTTATTTGTGCATCAGTGTATCCTTGTGCAGAAGCAGTAAGGGTAGTTGTGTAAAGACCTGGCGCGAGCCCTGCGGTATTGATGGTGTAGTTTTGCGCTACTCCTACGGTTGGGTTAGCAGGTATATTTAACCAAGCCACACCTGAGGGTTTGGTCAGTGTTATGGTAGGTGTACCTTCGCTTGTAGTAAGTGTAGCATTTTGTGCAGCTGGGTTTGCACCTTGGTTTGCGTTATAGCGCAACACGGTTTTGTTAAAAGTAAGTGTTTGTGGCAATACTTTGATGTTTACAATCAAATCTACACTTTGATAGCCTGGCGCACTTGCACGAATACGACCTTGGTAATCGCCCAAGGCTAAGTCATTGATATTGGCAGTAATCGCTAGGTTGCCTACACCAGCAGTAGCAGGCACTGACAACCAGCTAAGACCTGAAAGCACTTCAAGGTTGATACTACTTGGCGAGCCTGCAGTAGCAGAAAGAATTACATCAAATATATTGATTCCTGAGTTGAAAAGTACTGTTCTGTTGATGCTTGCAGAATCGAAAGCCAATCGCACATCAGCCAAACCAGGTGTGCCTACCATAATGTAGCTAATCTTAGAGTTAGCATTTCCGATAGGTGCTATGTTTAATTGTCCATCTGCTACATTCACTTCGGCAATGTCTTCGGCATAACCTGGAAGCCCTGCGGAAGTTTGTACTAACTGTTGTGGGAAATTAACTACTTCTACTCCCTCAGCACTGATGCTATGTTGACTATCATAGAACTGGTTATCACCCGTACCAATTTTTACATAGTAGTTGTTGTTAGGGACATTGATTGCCCAATTAGCCCAATTAGCACTTGGTGCACCATTTTGGAACTGATTTAGAGACCTCAGTTCCAAGGGGAATCCACCTCCCGTACGCAGACGTGTGCGAGCAGTGTTGTCTTTTGGTAGATTGGTATTAGGGTCTACCCAACCAAAAGTGTAGGTTTCACCATTTTTTACTTGCTCTCCAAAAGGTAAACCTGTATCTGAAATAAATCCAGCAGGTACTGCATCTTGCTCTCTCTGGAAATTAATATGGTAAGTCCAGTTAATCGTAGGAACTACCTCTAAGGTGAGTGTGAATGTGCTATTGCTGTACCCATTTCCTGATACTGTAATGGTAGCCTCATAATTCCCAAAGGTCAATGTGCTTCCATCAATGTTCAATGGCAATGCAGGCAAGTTGGCATCATAGTCATAGACATCTCCCCAATTGAAAGCAGTAGAGCTTAACCAAGTAGGTGTAGTACCTGTGCTTGGGTCAATGGCAGCGAACAACAATTCAGCAGTGGTAGCCCCAGGCACATTCAATCTCAGCCAAGAAGTACTGCTTGTACCTTGCTCAAGGATAAGATTTTTGGAGGCTGGTGTAAAGACAATTTGAGGTAGAGCAGCTTCTTCGTAAGGCTTTACATTTTTTACTGAGAGAACAATATCTTGATAATCAAAACCTACTGTATGCTCTTCAAAAGCTACTATGTATTGATTTGCAATTACTTGCCCACTTGCATTTTTCATTGGATATACCCTTACATGGTGAGGGATAGCCCCATTAAAAATATTGAGTGCATCTTCGCTGTATATTTTGCGATTGGCAAAGAAAGGCCATTCACTATAGAAGCCGAATGGCTGCCCCATCTCAGGAGAAAAACTACCTGTTCCAGTAAATATTGGGTTGATGGTTTGTCCGTTGCTTGTGGGGGTATTTCCTATACTCAATAAAGCTTGTCCAATTGAAGTATTGCCTGACTGATACCAACCAAAATTCACAACAGGGTCAGAGGCTGTGGGGCCAAAAACTGATAATAGCTCAACTTCTACTGGAGCTGTGGTTGCTTTTTCAAACTTTTGTATTGAAACCTCTTCACCAAGTAAAGATCCATCTTGTACGGAGCTATGCAATACATTGGTGGCAGGGTCATCATCTCCTACATTTATTGGAATATCATAGACATCTAAAATGGCTTGCAGCGAGGGCTCGTTGGCACCACCCAAGCCTTGTGTACCTAATCCACGAAGATTAACTACTGTAGTAAAGTTAGTATTGCCTAGATGATTGCTTGTGATTCTCAATTCAGCAAGGTTATTGCCAAGGTCTGCTGCACTTGCTGCATTAAATATTACAGATAAATTTACACTTGCATTGGGTGCAATGGTAAAGCTAGTCTGTCCACCATCTATTGAGAACCTTGCTGCCTTAGTACCTGTAATGGTGATGTTAGATACTTCTAAATCACTTCCTCCCACATTGGTAATGGTAAGTTCTTGTGCTGTGCCTCCAGTATTATTGATAGGGTCATTGATATGGAGTATATTTTTATTGACTGCTATCTCAGGCGCATCAGTAGCAGGCACATCAGCTCTCAGCAATACGATTTGTTGGCTTGTATTACCATTTCTATCGTATTGAGCCACATAGATATTACCATTGCGTGTATCTTCTACAAGGTCAAGCGGATCTACAAAGTTGGTAATCCCTGACATCCCTGCATAAGCATTTAAGATTGCTCCTGTGCTATTATCTGGTTCTAAAACAATAAGGTCATTTTGCCCACTGAAGCGTGTTACTAGAAGTTTATTGCGTAAAGCCCCTCCAAAAGCATTGCTTTTGTATTCAATCGCTCCATTGGGCGATTTGTTAAATCCAAAATCATAGGCAGGCTCTACATAAGAAGGGTCAGGCTGTACAGAAGCAGGGTATTTTGCTACATCTACATGTGGCTGTGTTTGTCCAGGAATGCCATCATACGTAATTCCGCCATGGTTCAAGACAAAAGAACCTTGGTATGGGTTGGGGTGTCCGTGATAGCTACCCTCTGAGGCAATAAACAACCAGTCTTTTTGTGTTTCTCCACCACGCACAACAGGTACATTTGGGAAAGTAGGGTATTCATAATAAGTGCCATCTATTCTTCTTGCTCTGTTACCATTGGCTGGAGTTAAGTAAGTATCTGTGGCAGGGGTATTGGGCGAGGTTGAGTTGTTGCCTGCTGTACCGTTGGTAGGCACATACAATCTACCATTGCTATGCCATACAAGGTCATACGCATTTCTAATTCCTGCCGAGAAGATGGTCAATGGTGAGTTGGTAGCATACGGATTGTAAGTACCATCTGACATTATTGTTGAGCCAGTGGGTGCATTATTAATAACATTGATGTTGCTAGTAGTATAAGCATCAAGAGGCCAGTTAGCTTCTGGTAATTTGCTCAGGTCTAATCTTAGTATTGCTCCAGCCAAGAGTCTTTCTGGGCGATTTCCCCAAGCTGCGTCTGGGTCTCCACCTGCTGTATTACTACCTTGGCTAATATACAGTGCTCCGTCTGGCCCTTTTACAATGCTATTTACTAGGTGGTCTTTTACAGAGCGAGGCAAATGCACTACCACATCTTTTACCGTAGCTAAGTTGGGACCGCTCAACTGTGTGATTTTTCCATCCCAGCTAGGTGCATCTGTCAATACAGCAGCAGTATGCGTAATGTATGCAATGAGGTTATCGGAAGTGGCATCTTTATCGAAGGTAAATCCAATGATAAGCCTTGGGTTGGCATCTGTAATGCCTGTTTCAGGGTTGGGCGAAGCTGTTAATGCGGGAGTAAGCACTTCAAGATCAGAGAGTGTTCCATCAGCTTCTATCATCCACCTTTTGATTTCACCTGCTACATTAACTCCATACAACTTGCCATCAGGACCGATTTCAAGTGTAGTAAATCTATCATTTGTGCCTGCGCCTAGTGCCGCACCTTGTACTTTTGTGAAAGAAATACCAGGCAGTACACCTGTACCACCACTATCTTCACCCCCCGTGGTGAATGAAGTAAGAAAGTCTTGGAATAATATTCGGTCAGTTAAATCTCCAATTCGGTTTGCTTCTACGCCCACAAGTCTTAGCCTGTAAGTTGTAAAAGGTTTTAGAGGAGAAGTAGGCGTAAGCGTAATGGCATCTCCGCCCGCAGTATCATTTGAATTAGAAGGTACCAATACTTCGGTTGCACCTACTACTTCGTATAGATTAACATTGCCAGAAAGCGTAGTACTTGTCAATTCATAATCAGTAGGCGTAACCACCAATACCGTAATCTGGAAAGAGTTTATGGGTACACTTGTGGCTCCATTGGGAGGTGTGGGCCCCGTAAAGAACGCATCATTAGACTGAGGTGGCGTAACTGTAAGTGTAATTAAAATATTGGCAGCCTCTAGCCCATCAGCAGTAGCTGTTACAGAGGCAGTATAAGTCCCTGCTGCCAGCCCTGCGGCATTGATTTCAAAATCAAAATTTGTATCTGTTGTAAAATCCAAATTATTCAGTGGTAACCCATTGATTGTGAGCCAAGTAATAGGGTCAAAAGAAACTGCATCAAGTGCAGTTAATTGAACTGCTTGGTTCGTAGTACCGTTTGTGATTACTATGGAAGCACTTAAATTAGTGCTGCCACCCACAGGAACGGTAGTAGAAGTATTGGCAGCTTGAAATATTAATGAAGGAGGATAAGGCCCTGAAACCTCAATGGCAGAAACAATGGCATTGTTTGTAACAGAAGTAAAATCAATATTTAGTACCCCATCTGTTACATTAACTCCTGCAAAGGTTTTTATAGAAGCAGTGGCGGGTCCTACATCAGCATTCAGGTCATAGTTGTTCAAGCCTGCTTGTCCATTTTCTATGTTCACATTAAATACTCTTTGTCCAGGTCCTCCTTGGTTTGAACCGCCGGGTGCACCAAAGTAAGGTTCCATCATTAGCAAACGAACTGTATAGATACCATTTTCATTCACAGGGACATTGTAACTAAACGGCGCGCCACCAGTAGCAAAACGGTATGTCCTGAATAGCGCATCGTCGGTTGTACCTAATACATCAAATGTTTTTGCACCAGTACTACTTGCCGTAAAGAAGGCATCAGGCTGCCATACGTTACTTTGTGTGTCAGTATATTCTGGCCCATTGGCATTGATGCGTGTAAAAACAATAGGAGGTGCTTCATTATTTTCTACAGCTGGTTCTACACCACTTATCAGGTACATATAGTCTTGGTAATCACCATTATTGGCATCTTCGAAACACAATAAATAAGTGTTGGCAACGGGATTGCCCTGACGGTCATTGACTGGATAAGTTCTTACTCTGTGCTGACTTCCGATTTCGGTTGAGCCAGAAGGCACATCACTCGGCACATTGAGTGCATCTTCGGTAAAGCTATCTCTACCAAAATAAGTAGAACTAATGTAAATACCAAAATTATTGTTACCTGGGTCAAATTCAAAATCTCCTCCTGCATTGATCTCAGGGAAAAGTGTTTGATGCTCAGGCTTTGGTTGTGCAAGCGTAAATACCTCATTTAAGATAGGAGTGCCATTATCATTAATATACCAACCCGTAGGCAGTGGCTCAAGTGGCGAAAACCTTGCAATAGGTACAAGTTTTACATTTTCAGTAGAGGCTTTTCTGAAAGATTGCACTGGCACTTCGTCAGCTATCATATCAGGAGTCATGTTGAGCAAACCTACTGCTAGTGCTTCATCACTATTAAACTGGAAGAAGTTCAAGGTTAGCTCGTCCCAGCCTACATCTATACCATAACCCAACACATCTACAATTCTTTGTAAAGGTGGTTCTCCATATCCTCCAAACTTAGGAAATGCTACGCCATAGAGAGGAACTGCAAGATTAGGTGTTCCTGCATCATTGCTTACAAAAGTAAGTGTGGCATTAAATTGCCCTTCTTCTGCCTCAATGGGTGTAAAAGTAATCTCAAATACTTGGTCTTGCCCAGCATTGAGCGTGAGTGGGAAGCTATGTGTTGAAGTGAGTGTATATCTTGTATCACTCAAATTTACTGCTGAAATCGTTAAGTCGGTTGTCCCATTATTAGAAATAGTGATAGTTTGTGCATCAAGGGTGTGTTCAGGAAAGGATTGCTCTTGGTTAACACCAGTTACTTGACTCACTGCACTAAAAATCATTTCTTCTTTATCTGCTGCTATTTCAGGAGCTAAGGTGACTGTGTTTTTAGTATTTTGCTCATTTTTATTGTCAAGAAGTGCCTTGTCTTCTGTACTTTCTGTATTGGAAAGCCAAGACGAAGATGGGATGTCAATATTTGCTAGTTTGCCATAAGAGGCAAAAGATAACAAAATGGCAAGAGAGCCTATTATCCAAAAGAGAGATTGCCTCCTTGGGAATTTGGCTTGTGTGTCAATTTGGTTAAAATGTAACATAATTTTTGTTTGGATTTTGGATTCAGATTTTAATAAAATGCTTTAAATGCTGTACTCGCCGAATTTTTATTTCCTGTCTAGTTTTTTTGAATTTCTGTTTAAGTGATTTTTTTAGAAATTTTGATACTTTAAGGTTTATTTTTTGGTTTTACAAAGCATTAAATACATTGTTATTTTGCCTATTGCCATGTTATCGAATCTAGTACCATTCTAATAATCATCTCATTTTCAGCACTTTAATCACAAGTATGCTATTGTTATTTCCCCTTGATAGATTTTTTTTCTCTATTTGGGAATGTATTTCAAGTTTCCCTCAATAATGTAAAGAAAAGTAGGTTTGATACACTTTTTAGCTATTTTTTTTATTTTTTTTAGCCTGTCTGAGTTGCAGATATAAGCGGTATTGATAATCAGGCTCTCATAAGAATATTGCTGAATTATGTGATTTGGTCAAAAAAAATACTAATTTGCACTATCATTTATTAAATCATGTGTTACTAAAAAATTAAAACTTATGAAAAATAGTCAGGCAGCCCTCAAGTGGTTATCCATTGTTATTTTTGTAGGCGCATTTCTCATTGGGCAAAGATTTATTGCGGTTGCATTTATTCCGCCAACCTACGAAACGTGGCTTATGGTGGGAGCTATGGCATTGGTATTTTATCTCACAAATTTTAGTGCTTGGCTCGGGCTTATTTTTTTTAGTGTAGGGCTGGCATTTGACCAACATTGGATTGCACACAACTTTGGTCAATTTAGCATAGATGGGCAATGGCTTATGCTCGGCGGCTTTGTTACCGCTTGGTTTAGCTTACGCTAAATAGTCATAATGAAAATCTTTTGCTGTATTACTGCCAAATCTCAAGAATTATTCTTAGCTTTGCAGTCCTAAAAAATAAGAGGCAGACCGACGGGTTCGGTCATTTCTTTAAAAACCAAAAAACATGGTAAGAATTCGTTTAGCGCGTCGTGGACGCAAGAGATTAGCCATTTATGATGTGGTTGTGGCAGACCAAAAATCACCCCGTGATGGGCGATTCATCGAGCGTGTAGGTATTTATAATCCCAATACCAACCCCGCTTCTATTGAACTCAATGAAGAAAGGGCTTTGCACTGGGTAATGGTGGGGGCACAACCCTCCCCTACTGTGAAGGCTATTCTTTCTTACAGAGGTATTCTGCTGAAAAAACACCTCCAACAAGGTGTTTTGAAAGGAGCTATCACACAAGAAGATGCCGACCGTAAGTTTGAGGAATGGAAAACTCAAAAAGATGCCAAAATATCGGGCAAGGTAGATACGCTTGCTGCACAAAAAGAAGCTGCCAACAAGGCTCGCCTCGAAGCCGAGCGCAAAGTAAGTGAAGCACGTGCAGAGGCTATCAGAAAAAAACAAGAAGAAGAACAGGCAGCTCTCGAGGCCGAACAGAAAGCCAAAGAAGATGCCGAAAAAGCCGCCGCCGATGCTATCAAGCAAAGCAATACCGAAGCAGAAGCAAGCACAGAAGATGCTTCTACCTCAGAGGCTTAACCTTGCACGTATCATTTTTATACAATACAAAAGCATCTTTGAAAAGATGCTTTTTTTATAGAAAGAACAATGCAAAAAGAACAATGCTTTGAACTAGGAATTATCCAGAAAACCAAAGGCTTGAATGGTGAACTTGTACTGCTACTTGATGTAGATGCCCCCGATGACTACCAAAAACTTAGCTCTATTTTGATAGAAATCAAAGCGCAGCTTATTCCTTATTTTATCACTGAAATCTACATACAAGGGGATAAAGCCTTTATCCATTTAGAAGATATTGACCATGTCGATAAGGCAAAGCCTTTTGTAGGAGCCAAGGTATATCTCCCACTAAGTCAACTACCTGTACTAGAAGAGGGTGAGTTTTACCTCCACGACTTGATAGGATTCCAGCTCATTGATGAGCAAAAAGGTGAACTCGGTCTCATAGAGAATGTCTATGAAGGACATCAAGACATCATTATTTTTACCTACCAAGCAAAAGAAGTGATGTTACCTATGGTGGATGCTTTTATTAAAAAAATAGACAACAGCCAAAATACAATGCACATACAACTCCCCGAAGGCTTACTTGATGTTTATATTTAGGAGAATAAGCACTAAAAATAATACTATTTTGTGTTTTGTTACCCTCCTCGAGAAGCAGCGTAAAACAAACAAAACTTAGCAAAATAATCCGAGGGGTATTACATCAGCCCTGCGTTTACTCTCCATAATATTCCACAAAATTTTTGTTGGTTTCATAGAGTTTAAGTGCGTATAGCTTGCCTTTTCCTGGACCGAGCAGAGCGACTTTATCAGCAAGAAGTTTCCATATTTCCATTATCACAATCTCGCAAGTAGGAATTTTGCCTGCTAAAAAAGCTACTTCTTCATTCATATTGCGGTGGTCTAAGTGGTTGATGACTTCTGTCTTAATCAAATCTCCCAATTTTTTCATGTCTATTACCATACCTGTTTCAGCATCAGGTATGCCTTTAACTGTAACAATTAGCTCGAAATTATGCCCGTGGTAGTAAGGATTGGCACAAACACCAAAGACCTCTTTGTTTTTTTCTTCTGACCAACTTGGATTGAACAAACGGTGGGCCGCATTAAAATGCTCTTTTCTACATACATAAACCATCTTTTTGTTTTTTAGGTGAATAAAAATTTGTCTGGTTTTGTCAGGAATGGCTTGAAAAATACTGACAAACACTCGCAAAGATACAGCATTTTGAGGAGTTTTTGCTGCTCAATGCAAGAGAAAGACACAAAAACACTGTTTTTCGGATAGCCTATCTCTTTTTTCAATTTTTAGTCTTATAAAAAAATGCCAACAATAGTAGATAACAACACCTTTAAAAAACTACATTTAACAAAATTTTATCTATCTTAGAGACCTATTAAGATGTCTAAAAGTGAGTTCTTTTCTCGAAATATTTAGACCTTTGCATGGAAATATTTTTACCTAAAAAATTAGTTAAAAAAAATAAACGTTATTTTTGCCTTGCATATTATCAAGTAAAAAATAGGTAGCACCTTAAAGCAATAAAATTATGTCAAAAAAATATTTATACCTCATTAGTATTGGCTTAGTGCTGTGGTTGGGGGTGGTAGGCTGTATAGAAGAAACCAATGAAAAAGGTGAACAAGCCTCTCTGAAACTGAGCAGTGAAGGGGGCACACTTGAGATTATTGCCGTGATGGATTCCTCAAAATGGTCGGGCGACTTAGGAGAGGCATTACGCAGTGTTTATATGGAGGCAGTGCCAGGCTTGCCGCGTGGTGAGGCACGGTTTAAGGTGCTTTCGGTAGGGCCTCGCAATTTTAAACGATTCTTAAAGCGACACCACAGCGTCATTTTCTTGACCTTGCTAGATGACAACACAGAGGGCGGTAAACTTATGCGGTCTTTCTTTACACCTGCCTCTCTCAATGAAATCAAAAAAGATGGGGATAAATTTATGATAGGTAAAAAAGATGAATTTGCACAAGGACAGAAGGTGCTTTATCTCTTTGGCGAAAACCAAAACCAACTCATAGATCGCCTGCTCAAAAACAAAGAAAGGCTACAAGATTATTTCTATGAAGCCGAAAGGCAACGCACCAAAGCAAGGCTTTTCAGCACTCGAGCTTCCCAAAATGTAGGCTTAAGTAAACTTTTCAAAGAAAAAACGGGCATCTCGATCAAGCTACCCGATGGATATGCCAAGGCTAAGGAAGATTCTAATTTCTTTTGGGTAAGGCATTATGGTAAGCCCTATGACCGCAACATTTGGATTTCTTATGGAGAATATACCTCTAAGGAAATGTTTTCTGATGAACAAATCGTGCGTTGGCGCAATTACTTCGGTTATAAATCAATGAATGACACAACCCTCACCGACTCGTATATGCACACCCAAGATGATGTAATCCCTATTGAAAGCCGACAGGTAAACTTTGCAGGAAAATTTGCACGAGAGTATCGTGGTCTATGGAAACTTAGAAATAACTCCCGTGGAGGACCTTTCTTGGGTTATGCTTTTGTAGATGAAAAAACAAATCGTTTTTATTATATCGAGACCTTTGTCTATGCCCCAAGCGAAAAACAAAAAAACGTGATGTTTGAGCTAGAAACCATCTTGAATACGGCAAAGTATTGAGATAGCTCACCTGCGCTTGGCAGCAAGTATTGCTGTATGCTACTTGCTTGCTGTCAGGCTAGTTATTTCTTAGCAGGCACTGAACTACGGATATTGACAAGTTTTTTCAGTAAATCAAACCAAAAAGGTGCTCCAAAACTAATGGCAATAGCAGTAATAAACCAGCCGAGTAGTGTTTTAGCGATTTGCTCTGGCGAACTCGTCATCTCTTTGAGGGTATCTTCTTTCCAGCCCATACCCACAAAGCTATTCAACTCTTTGACTATCAATTGCATATCTTCATTAATCTGGGTAAGTCTGGTCTGGTAAAGAGAATCATCTTTGGGTACATCATCAGCCTTGGGGCGGTCTTTGGCTTGTACATTTGGGTTATTGGCAAAAGCAATTGCTTGCTGCAAGATAGCCTCAGTCATTACTTTGTCTTTTGCCAATGCGTCTGCTATCTTAAAGGTATCTGCATTGAAGGTAATGCTAATTGCAAACCCTAGCACAATCAAAACATACTTGATTTTTCGTTGATACCAGCCAGATGCTCTATTCATCACCTCATTATACCAACTTTCAAGTTCTTCTTTGAAGCAATCTATACTACTGCCCGACCTTGTAACCAGCGAAAGTAGCAGACGGCGTGTTTCGGAATTGGTGTCAGGAAAGAGCGTTTCTATTTTCAGGGTGATGTCCTCAATACTTTTCCGATAATTTGCACCGTCAGTGAGTAAGTCAATCATGATTTGGGTAAACATCTCATTGCTCAAGTAACTTGGCTGTCGGTTCAGTTTTCCTTCAATGCTAAGTTTCTTGTAGAGCGGGTGTCTAAAAAATAAGTCTTTGAGCAGCTCGTTTTTTTCTTTGTCATCTCTGAGCATGGTAGTGATGGCTACTCTGAGTGTGCTTCCTCTTGCGTTTAGTAGCATCATTACCCACTCATTGAGGGTAGTAGCCAACAAACTCAATAGTAGATACACAAAAATCATGGCGATTACTACGCCGAAAATGTCTAATCCTGTCATACTCTCAAAGATATTTAATGAAAAAACTACCCAAGTCAAAACTACTCAGAAATTTGACAAAAATCAAACTGATTGCCTGACATTTTTTTAATGCACTGCAAGCATCAAAATTTAACTTGCCTACTTGCTTTCTGTAAAAATCATCAGACCCTCAGCCAATAACTCAAAAAATATTTATAGCACTTTTCATTGATTATCAGCATTGTATTTATGGTTTGAAAGATAAATATTTCTCCTCAGGATTGTATAAAAAACCAACTATTATTTTGTTTTAGCTGTATTTTACCCACTTCACAGCCTCTGGTTTGCAACCTAAGGGCTATGAAGTAAGAATTTTGCAGGCTTTCAGATGCTGTCTCTCATTAAGCCATACAAAAGTTTGCTGAAAACGCTTTTTGTACTAGCCTAGTGAGTTATCTTTTATAGACATTCAATCTCTGTTTAGTTTGATATGAAAATTCAGTAACCTGTCAAACAGTTCTTCATATTTGGTTTTCATTTTTTCGTTCAGTTGATTGCCATTGATGCTCATTTTATCGTCTTTGCCTTCTGCTTTTATGATGGAGTTAGATTTTTTCATTAAGCCATCTTTGAGCAGTTCCTCTTTAATCTCTTTATTTTCTTTTGTATCTGCTTTCTCGTCAGCAAAATTTATTTCAATACTCCACGAGTTACTGGTCTTGATGTTTATATTATCAATACTGATTATTCCATCTATCACTTTATCAAGATAATTATTATCTCCATCTATAATAATTTCGTAGCTCTCATCTATCGGATTAGAGGCATATTTACCTTTAATAAGAGTATTGTATTTCTCCTGTTCCTTTACTTTTTTGCCATTGATAAAGATTTCCTCTTCTTTGATTTTGATTCTGAAACCTTGTTTAGTATTGTTGAGATAGCCGTCTTTTACAAGTTCTTGGATGAGCTTTTCTGCTCTTTTTTTAGAATCTTTTTCAAATCTGTAAACGCTTGGCGAAGGTGTATAGGGCATATATGAGTAACGAAAATGATTATCAAGGGATTTTAGATAGTGGTCAAACACCCTTAATCGCTCAATTTCTGCTTTGCGCCGCATGATTTCTGCTTCTTTTCTGAATTTTTCAGCATTTTCTCTCATTTTGTCAGATTCTTTGCGGATTCGGGCAGATTCTTCTCTCATTTTTGCACTCCATTCTCTAAGTTTTTCAGTATCAATGCTTTTTCCTTTCCAATCAAAATAGAAGTTTCCATTTCTATCCCATTCAAAAGGCACATAGAGATTATTGCCATACTCAAACCAACGGCTATTGTCGTGAAAGTACTTCAGCTTGGCATTGGGTAATTGGGCAAGCAAGGAATCTACATCAAGCTTCTGAAATGAGAAGGAATCTCTCTCATAAAAAGCCAAGTCTTTCAGGTCTTCTTTGTTTTCTAGTTTGATTTCCAGCCCCTTGTCGTTCAATGCTGCATTGCTTATCTTGATGGTGGTATCTTCTACTGTAAAAAGATTAGAAAACTGTGTGTATTCTTCCTTTTTCAAAAGTTTGTCCCCCTTAAAAATCTGAAAATCTTTTCCGTTGGG
This sequence comes from uncultured Cytophagaceae bacterium, assembly GCA_964480455.1. Lineage (GTDB taxonomy): Bacteria > Bacteroidota > Bacteroidia > Cytophagales > Microscillaceae > JAABSX01. The sequence goes on along the minus strand of CAYZQI010000013.1, from coordinate 38,574 downwards.
GCTAGTAATGAGCATAAAATCTTCTCCAAACCTGATGGTATCAGCCAGAGATGCAGGCTGTGCCAATTCGCTTTCATCAAAAAACTCATCAAGCGTATAGCTTTTTAATTCTGGTGTTTCTCCATCAACTGCGTCCTTTTCGTTGAGCAATTCACTGACCTTATCAACCAATGTATCTTTGAAATTAAAAAACTCGGCTTTTGCTTGGTATGAAACCACAGCAAGGCAGAACACTAGCACCAATCCTGAGAAGAAACCCTCCGAAAAGGTAGCACGCTGACTTTTGCCATAAATAATACGCTGTATTCTTTGCTTCAAGCTGCCTCTTTTACCCGTAAAAGTCATAGACAGTTGTGGGCTATCTAGGCGAAGTGCTTCTAGGTTTGCTAAGGTTTTGGCAAAGGTAAGTACATCTCCTGTGGCTTGTAGCGCTATGTCATCACAGCAGTTTTCACGCTCTTCGCGCACACATTCTGAAATCCACCATGCAAAAGGATTGAAAAATAAGGTAATATCCACCAAAGATTGTAAGATATTGACCAAGTAATCGTGGCGGCGGATATGCGCCAACTCATGGGCTAAGATGCTTTCAATTTGTGCCATAGGTAATCCTGCCAGTGTACCTAGCGGCATCAAAATAACAGGTTTCAGGTAGCCAATCACCATGGGTACTTTTACCAATGCCGACTCAAGCAATTGCACTTTTTGTTTTACGCCTATCTGCGCGCTGAGGTAGCGTAGTGTACCCTGCCATTGTGCTGCTACTGGGCTGTTTTGATAATGTTTTAGGCGTTGTAAGTAGGCTATTCCGCCTAAGAAGCGCAGCATAAGCACCACAACACCCAACAGCCACATACTCACAATCAAAGGCAAATGCCCTTCAAAGTATTGCTGGAAATTAGCCCAAAAACTAAGATTTTCAGGTGTAGGGGCAGTCATTTGAAAGGGTGTAGGGGTAGGTAAAATGATTTCTGAGGGACTTGGTGCAGGTGGCAGCGCAAGTTCATTGCCAGAAAAATTCCAATAAAGGCTTACAAAAGTAATCGCAGCTACCAAAAAGAGCGTAAACAATGCCGTAGTGGCTACAAAATAGCGCACTTGCGAGGAGTTTTTACGCAGTACAATCCAAGTAAGTGTTAGCAAAATGGCAAGCACAGCCCCCTGCCAAATTGAGTGCAAGATGGTCCAGCCTAGGGCTTCTATCAATTGAGTAGGTAAGAGTTGATTAAGCGTTGTCATCTGTGCCTCCTTTCTCTAAATCTCGAATAAGTTTTTTGATTTCTTCTAATTCTGCTTTGCTGGTTTTGCTTTGCCCCAATGCTTGCATCACAAGTTTTGAGGCAGACCCTCCAAAAGCAGTAGCTAGCAAGCGGTTGAGTAAGTTTTTTTGTGCTACTTCTTGTCTTAGGTTTGCTTCAAAGATGTGCGTGCGCTGCGAAGCATCACGCCCAAGTAAGCCTTTCTCGGTCATGAGTTGCATCATTTTTAGGGTGGTAGTATAGCCTATTTGTTGGTCTGGGCTACGCTGTTCGTTCAGGGTATCATTGACAAAACGAACCGTACTGGGCCCGTTTTGCCACAATACTTGCAAAATCTCTAGTTCTGCATCAGTGGGTTTGTTCATAGTGATATGGGTTTAAATTGTAATACGATAATCTTCGTACTACAAAGATATACGACAGATTTCGTAGTTGCAAATGTTTAGTACGATTTTTTTCGTATTCTAAGAAAATTTAACAATTCAACAGATTAACAATACCAGAGGAGCTATAAAAAAATAAAATCTGAACAAAGCAAAAACCTCGTGGTTTGGTTGGTAATTGGTTATCAAGGTATAAACTTTCCCCTGCCACTGATGACCAAGCGTGAAGGAACAAAAACGAGTGATGAATTATGAAAAGAGGCGTATTGACAAAAAATCAGGGTGATTCTTCGCACATGTTCACGCATATCAAGGAGTTGATAGAGAGTACGCAAGCTTCTCATACCCATTTGGCACTTCAGCTAATAGAAGGAGGAGCAGTAGCCAATGCTTTTTTGGGACATCTTTTGGCATTGAGCAAGTGGTATCCCGACCCCTCTGTGCGTATTCAAGCTAAAGAACTTTTTTATCAGTCTGCCTCTAAAAATCTTATTGGTTATGTCAATAAACGGTGGTCAAAACAGTACAGTGATGAATTTGACGAAGTAAAAATCAGTCAGCAATTTGAAGATTTATCAAGTTTTACGGAGCTTGAGGTGGAGGATTTGGCGTGGATGAGCCTCAAACTTCGCCGCAAGGGTGGGAAATACTGCCTAGAGCATCAGACAGCAGCTACTGAGGCAATTCTCAAAGAAATAAAATCTGGTACATCACTTTTTTTATGCAATTATGGACTTCAACTGCTGCCGAGCGAAATAGGTGTTTTCAAAGATTTGACAGTACTTAATATCAGTGGCAATCATTTCAGTACGCTGCCTAGCGAGTTGTATCAACTTACTCAACTTGAAAAAATCTATTTTACAAGAACTCCTATCACAGCAGAAAGCATTAAAAAGCTAGAAAAGGCATTTCCCAAAGTATTTGCAGAGAAATATTATTACCAAGCATTTGATTTTAGGCACGAGGAGGCTTACCTAAAAGCATTTATGATGTACCAAAAAGCTACCATGCTTGATGCTGGCTTTGCCGAAGCTTGGCACCAAGCAGGGATTTGTTTGCTCAAGCTAGATAGAATACAAGATGCCCAAATTGTTTTTGAGCAAGCCAGTAAAACTTATCGAGCTATTCTTAACAAAACACCTCAAAATGCTTACTATTGGTATTCGTTGGCTATTGTATCGGCACAGCAAAAAGACACAGCTTCGCTGTTAGACAGTCTGCGGAAAGCCATTCAATGGAATATACATTATAAGACAATAGCCACAGAAGAAGAAGAATTTATCCCCTATCGCCACTTACCTGCTTTTCAAATGGTACTTGAGGAAAAATGATTTGAGGTATTCAGGTAGTTTTTCCTCTTATAACCGCTTGTGAGCATTTCAATTTTATCAACCAACTAATCCAATCTTTCTTGTAGAATATTCAGAAACTCATTAAGCAGCTTGATATTTTTAAGGGCAGGTTCATCTTCAAATTTGCTATTGATATCAAGTGCTGCCACGGGGATTTGTGGGTTTTCTTTGATAAATTTTAGTGCTTCGGGTAGATTCTCAACAGAAACTCCGCCACTCAAAAAGATGGGTGTGGAGAAAGGATATTTTTTCAGAATATCCCAATTGAATGTTTTGCCACTTCCGCCATAGCTTTTGCTGTGGGTGTCAAACAAAAAATAATCGCAATGAGGGAGGTAAGCAGTCAAAGTATTAAAATCAAAATCTGACCCTATGCCAAAGGCTTTAAGGGTTTTGACGTGGTTGGGAATATCTCTTGCCCCTCGCAAGATAGGCGATTTAATAGCCTCACAAAAAGCCACATTTTCATCGCCATGAAGCTGAATAGCATCTAACTGATAACGGGCTACTTGCGAGAAAATAAAATCTATGCTATGGTTCACAAACACGCCCACTTTCTGGGTATCTTTAAAGGGAACAGAAGGCATTTTAAACGTATCACCTACATATCTAGCAGATTTCTGATAAAAAATAAAGCCCATATAATCAGGCTTGAGTTGAAGTGCTTGTGCTATATTTTGGGCATTAGCCATTCCACATACTTTCCAATTTAGCTTCATGTGAGGAGGTAAAAGGTTAAAAATAATGATTGCTTGAGAACTAAAATTACATACATTCAAAACCTGATTCCGCACATAAAGTTGGGAAAATCCTCAATCAGCGTCCAGAAGAATTAGTGCTGTTGGCTATTTATCTACCGTGTTATTTTTTTCAGTTTCTTCCATTTCAGGGTCGTAAGCCACTCCCCCAAACAAATGCAGCATCAATGTACGAGCATAGCGAAATGTGAAACGTGAAAAAAATACCAATGCAATGCTTACCACTGTGAGATAAACCCACGCATCAGGGTCGCTGCCTAGCACATAAGTAGCCACGCCAAAAGTTGCTAGAATTGCGACCGTAAAACCATAACTGATGTACATTGCCCCATCAAAAAAACTAGGCTCGCGCCCATAGCGCAAATGACATACAGGACAGTGAGAATACATTTTTGTATATTTTGTGAGGCTCATTGCCGAGTGTTCAAACATATTTCCTTGCCTGCATTTAGGGCATTTAGAACCTATGATGGCTTGTAAGGCAGTTCTTTTTTTCATGATTTTTTAGTTTTATTACAATTATCATAATATTACAATTTGTTGATATGTTGTGTTCTAACAATTCAAAATTAAAATAAATTCGTTACAATTGCCTTTCACCACCCTACATTATCTCAAGTTTTTGTCTGATTTATATCATAGGATTGCCTGCATTTGGCAACTACTTTTGAAATAATAAATTTTATACTTGATAAAAGTAAAACAATTAATCACCAAATAGCCAGAAGACATGAACACTCACTCACTCATCAAAAAATACAATGTACCAGGGCCAAGGTACACCAGCTACCCTACCGTGCCTTATTGGGAAGAAGATAAATTTGAGCTAAATAGATGGAAGGCTTCTGTCAAAGCGGCATTTCAGGTATCTAACCACAGCGAAGGCATTAGTTTGTATATTCATCTACCTTTTTGTGAGCGATTGTGTACTTATTGTGGCTGCAATACCCGCATCACGGTAAATCACCAGGTAGAACAGCCCTATCTTACTGCTTTGCTCAAAGAGTGGGACTTATACCTTGAGCTATTTGGCAAAAAACCACGCTTGCGTGAGCTACACTTGGGCGGAGGAACGCCCACCTTTTTCCAGCCCGAGAATTTGAAACAACTTTTAGAGGGCATTTTGGCAAAATCAGAGGTATGCCAAGACGCACAATTTAGCTTTGAGGCACACCCCCACAATACCACAGAGGCGCATCTACAAACTTTGTTTGATGTAGGTTTTAGAAGAATGAGTCTTGGAATCCAAGATTTTGATACTGAGGTGCAGCAAATCATCAACCGTGTTCAGACTTTTGAAGAGGTGTTTCACATCACACATACTGCACGCAAGATAGGCTATACTTCTATTAATTTTGACTTAATTTATGGGCTGCCCAAGCAGAGCATTGCTACTATCTCAAACACTTTTGAGAAAATTAATCTTCTACGCCCTGACCGTATTGCTTTTTATAGCTATGCCCATGTGCCTTGGCTGAAACCTGCCCAAAAAAGCCTAGAAGCACACCTACCCAATGAAAATGAAAAAAGAGAACTTTACGAATTGGGCAAGGCATTACTTAAAGCCACAGGCTATCAAGAAATTGGTATGGACCATTTTGCCTTGCCCACCGAAGCACTCAGCAAGGCTTTTCAAAATGGCACTTTGCACCGCAATTTTATGGGTTATACTACTACTGCCACGCAGCTTTTGGTAGGGCTGGGCGTTTCTTCTATTGGCGATGCTTGGACAAGCATGGCGCAAAACCTCAAAACTGTGGAGGCATACCAACAAGCTGTAGGTGCAGGTGAGTTTCCAATATTAAGAGGGCATTTGCTCGGCAAGGAAGACCTCATTTTGCGCCAACATATTTTGAACTTGATGTGTAGGCTCGAGACCAACTGGCAAAGCCCTACTGCACAATGTAACACCATCTATCAGGCCACAGAAAAATTAGCAGAAATGGAAGAAGATGGATTGCTTGAGATTTTGCCTTATCAGCTCAAAGTAAACCCAGCAGGGCGAGCGTTTGTGAGAAATATTTGCATGGCATTTGATGCCAGAATGTTGGCAAAGCAGCCTCAGACCAATATTTTCTCACAAACTGTGTAAGCAACTGAGCAGTAATTTTCAAAAACGGGCTTACTCATTGTCTTTGTTTTTGGCAGAACTGTTCTGCGACTGTTTGAGTTGTTCTATTACTTGGTGTGCAGGGCGTTGCATCAAATCTAAGGAAAGCTGAAGCATGGCTTTGATGCGGTCTTCTTGGTAGAAAACCAATGCTTGTTCGAATAAGGTCTTGGCCTGTAAAAATTGCTGCTTGTTGAAATATGCCACTCCTCTATTATAAATTTGAAGCCCAAGCAGTTGCCTTAGCTCAATCATACGATTGAAACTAGGGTGAAGAGGATGCCGCCCTTGTTCTTTATCAAAAGTATGTTGTCTTTCTAGCTCGCTTATTAGATTGCTATTTGTGATAAAACCGCTCAAAAAATTGGTGGACTCTAGCATAATACGTTGGCGAGAGGGCAAACGCAAGATTAAATATACGTGAAAAGGCGTTTCGTGAATTTCTATCTGATAGCCCACTTGCTGAAAAGCAAATGCCATTATGATAGAACCACTCACACAGTCATATTCTCCTTTGGCAAAAAAGCGGTTGTCTTGGTGGTAAGCCGCATACTTTCTTAGGAAAGTTTTGTGTACTTTTTTAAAAAGATGCCTTGCTGCTTTGGTTGTAAAGCGTTTTTCTTCAAATTTTTGTTGATGTGCTTTGATGAGATAATGCAATTGATTCATTTTTACTAACACAAGTTTATTATCCTCATGTTTTCCAAGTATTTCTACCAAAGCAGTAAAATCATCACCCAAAAAATCAGCGGATGTGTCGGGTGGCTGTGCCCAGCTAAAGCCCAAACTCCAAAAATAAATTAATAAGCATGCAATGAATTTTCTTTCCATATTTTACAATTTTTATAGTTAAGAATACAAAATTAACAAAAAAATAATATTAAATTAACATTAGACTAATAATTTAGTAACATTGCAAGAACTTTTTATCCCTTGATTGGTACTTAGCACTGTATTGAGCGGCAGAAAATTACCCTGAGGCAGTCGTAAATTTAATTTTACCTTGTAAATTTGAAGAAATATATCGTACTATTATGGTGCAAAGTTGGGCAATTTTGCCCCAAACAGTTTGCTTTTTAGGAAAGTAGAGTATAGATGCAAAATTTTTGGAGTTTTATAATCGCAAAAAGAGTAGAGATATTTCAACAAACCTTTCAGCATCTTTATCTTACGGCGGTCGCGTTGCTTTTTGCCCTCGTACTAGGGCTACTCATTGGCATTTTGCTGACAAAGTATAAAAAGCTCTCAGGTGCTACTTTGGGTGTGCTGGGAATAATACAGACCATTCCGAGTTTGGCCTTGCTGGGTTTTATGCTTCCACTGCTGGGCATAGGTGCTTTGCCTGCCATCATTGCCTTATTTTTATATGCCCTGCTGCCTATTGTCAGAAATACTTATACGGGCATTACAGAGGTAGAACCTAGTGTTGTAGAGGCAGCCAAAGGCATGGGTATGTCGCCAATACAAATCTTGACCAATGTAGAACTTCCGTTGGCAATGCCTACTATTTTTGCAGGTATTCGCACCGCTACAGTGATTAACGTAGGGATAGCTACCTTGTGTGCGCTCATTGCCGCAGGGGGGTTAGGGGAGTTTATTTTTAGAGGTATTGCGCTCAACAATAGCAATATGATACTGGCGGGGGCAATTCCTTCGGCATTATTGGCTTTGCTTTTAGACAACCTACTCGCGCTGATTCAAAACAACATCAAACAACTGCTACGCCCTATATTGCTGGTGGGTTTGGTAGGTATTGTTGCTTTGCTGGTCATCACTTTACAGCCATTTTTTACAGAAAAGAATGTACTCATAGCTGGTTTTGACTCAGAGTTTAAAAGCCGCCCTGATGGCTACCCTAGTCTGAAAAAAAGGTATGGACTGTATTTTAAAGAAACTCGTGACCTTGATGCTGGCTTGATGTACCAAGCCCTCAGCAACCAAAAAATAGATGTAATCAGTGGCTATGCTACCGAAGGAAAGATAGAAGCCCTCAATCTCAAAGTACTCAAAGATGACCGAAACTGCTTTCCTCCCTACTTTGTTGCGCCTGTCTTGAATGGGCAAACCCTTCAAAAGTATCCTTTTCTTGAAGAAATCCTCAACAAAATTGCAGGAAAAATCTCTGATGAAAAAATGCGCCAACTCAACTACCTTGTAGATGAAGAGAAGCAAAGCACACGAAAAGTTGCCAAAGAATTTTTAACCTCTCTAGGCTTCAAGACCCAAAAGAGACGCAATGGCAAACCTGACCTTATTATTGGGGGTAAAAAGTTTACAGAGCAATACATCTTGTTAGATATTTTTAAATGTTTGATAGAAAATTACAGCGACCTGACCGTTGCCATTAAAGGAGGTTTGGGCGGCACACAAATCTGCCACGAAGCACTCAAAAAAGGAGAGATAGACCTCTACCCCGAATACACAGGCACGGCACTATTGGTCATCTTGAAAGCCGATGAAGCTACCCAGCAGCGCATCAATACGAACAGTGAAGCGGTTTATCAATACGTAAAAAAAACGGCAGCACAACGCTACGATACTGTATGGCTCAAAGCACTCGGTTTCAACAATACCTACTGCCTGATGATGCGACAAAAACACGCAAAGGCACTAGGAATTGAAAGTATTACAGATTTGAAAAATTACATAGATAAGCACTAATACTTTTAAAAATATTGATTAACGGACAAAAACCCTATTTCCACACATTGTCTATAACAGGACAAAGATTTCGCCGTTAAGACCTAAAAACTAAAATAATAATGGTCAAAAAGATGAAAAAATACAGTTTAATCATGGTGTGCTTGCTGTGGGGTATGTTGAAAATCTCTCAAGCACAACCGCAAGAAGAAGCAAAGCGATATTTCAGAGAAGGAGCACGCCTACTTGTGGCAAGGCAGTACAGAGAAGCAATTAACCAATTCAACCAAGGCATTGCACTAGACAAGTTTAATTTTAAAGCCTATGGTAGCAGAGGCTTGGCGTATGCAGGCATAGGCGAGCTAGACAGTGCCATTCAAAATTATAATTTTGCCCTAGAGATAGCACCAAGAGATGACAAATTGTATTATTACAGAGGACTAGCCTTGATGGATTATCCTGACTTTCGTGCGGCTTTGTATGATTTTGAAACGGCTGCCAAAATCAACCCTCGCAATGCCGATGCTTACTATCATCACGGATTAATTAAATACCGACAAGGCAAATACAAAGATGCCATCAATAGTTTTGATTATGCCATAGGCGTAAATGCCAGCAACACAAGGTACTTGAACAATAGGGGCGTAGCCAAAGATGTGCTCGGCGATACACAAGGGGCAATTGAGGATTATACCAAAGCCATTAGCCTCAAACCAGCGGAAGACCAAGCTTACTACAACCGTGCTATCACTTACAAAAATCTTGGGAAATCTGAGGAAGCCCTGAACGACCTCAACAAAGCACTCGAGCTGAACCCCAAAAATACAGCTATTTATGCCTTGCGGGGGGCGGTCAAAGCTCAATTGAAAGATTTTAAAGGAGCAAGCGAAGATTTTGAGCAAGCATTGAAGCTCAATCCTGATGATGTAAATGTGTATTTTTATAGAGGAAAGTCATACGACCAGCAAAATCAGCTCAAAGAAGCCTTGAATGACTTTAATGAAGTCATCAAAAGACAACCCGATTTTCAAGGAATTTACCTAAACAGAGCACTTGTCTATGTAGGGCTAGAAAAAACCCAAGAAGCACTTGCCGACCTCGATAAAGCAATTGCACAGCAGCCCAAAAATGCTCGAATTTATATGCTCAAAGGCAATATCAAAACTATTCAGAATGATAATCAAGGCGCGCTACAAGCATACGAGCAAGCCCTTAAGCTAGACCCTAAGCTAGGAGAAGCCTATTACAACCGAGCCATGCTTAAATTTAAAATGGGCGATACTGATGGTGGAAATGAAGACCTTCAAAATTTAGAAAAACTCAACAACGAAAAAGAAAACTAATGGTTGTCTGACAATTTTTGTGGAAATCTGTAGCAGCGGACTTCTAGTCCGCTGGCATTTATGTTTTAAACAGTATTTAGCTCATCTTATCGCACACAATCACAAAAATTGTCAAAGAATCAAACTAATGAATTTTTGGAAAGCAGCAAATTAACAACAAAATTTGTTGAATAAGCCTAAAAAATAAAAGATAACTTAATTACTTGGAGTTTTACTTATGATAGGGCATGACTTTTGAAACGATTTCCTGTACTTTTGTTGGAGAATAACCCATAATAAGTAATTTTTTTAAACTTGAAAATGATTTGCGAAAATCAAAAAATTCGCAAATCACACAAATAGTAGTACAAGTTTGCTATGACAACAAGAATCTTTGTTTTTTTATCCGTATGTTGCTTTTTTTCCTCTGCCTCTCTCTCTACTGCACAAGAGTTGGCAAAAGAAAGTAGTACTACGCGCTCTATTAAAGACATCTACCGCTACGTTAAGGGCAAGGTATTTAAACAGCAGTATTATCTGAATGAATTTAAAATCAATTCGGGTAATCTACTATGGGCAAATCAGCAAGCATTCAACAGCACGCATCAATACTACTACAGCTTTTTGGGAGAAGCTACGCCAATTCTGCGTATGGTAACAACCATCAGTAAAGTAGCTGATAAGCATTACTATACCGAGTATTTGTATGGCAATCAAGGAGAGCTTATCTACTGCTTTGAAAAACAAAACGACAAAGAAAGCAATGGTTTTGAAGAGCTTCATGCTTATTTTGAAAATGGGCTTTGTATCAACTTAATGATAGACCAAGTGATTGAAGATTACCAAAATACACGCTATAATACTAAGCTAGAGGCACTGCAGACGGCAGGAAAATTTTATTCCGAAAGATTTTTAGAAGACATGAAAGAGTTTTAGTTTTTCTCAATTAGCTGTGTTGAAATGCTTTACTAATCCAATACAAACCTTTAACTTTGTGCCAAAATTAATTTTTTGGTATGAAAAAATCTCTATCTATTCTTTTTCTGTTTTTACTTACTGCTACGGCTGCCCACCCACAAAGCCGCAAAGTACAAAAAGAGTACAACTTAGCATATCAACTCCTTAATCAAAAAAAATACGGCAGTGCCAAAGATGCTTTTAACCGTGTCAGAATATCGGGAGAGGATAACAAATTGGTAGAAAATGCACATTTCTTTTATGCACAAGCTGCCCTCGAAAACAATGAACTAGACCTTGCCAAGCGTGCTTTTCAGGCAATGCTAGAAAGGTATCCTAACTGGATACACCGAGCCGAGATTTACTATGCCATGGCTGATATTCATTTCCAAACCGAAGAATATGAACTGGCACTCTCTTACCTCGCGCAGATTAAAATACCCGAATTTGTAAAAGATGTTATCCAAATCAAAGGTTTTTACCTTACAAAAACTCCTTTGCTGAGGTTGCGTATTTTGCATCAAACTTTTCCACAAGATACACTAATAGCACAACTCCTAGTAGATAAAATTGCAGCCACCTCCGATAAGGTAGAAGATTATGACCTGCTCGAAAGCCTTGTGGCACAATACCAACTCCAACGCCCCGAAAAATCCAAACTGCAGAAAATTGTCTATCGCCGCCAACCCTACAAAATCGGAGTGATGCTACCCTTTGATTTTGCAAGATTGAAAAATAGAGATACTACTGCCCTTGCAGAAGTAGCCATTAATATGTATCAAGGCATGCGCTTGGCACAGCAAGAACTAGATAGCCTTACAAAGGTACGAGTTCGGCTTTATGCCTATGATGTAAACCGCAATGCACTTCCCGAAGTGAATCAGTGGGCATTGAGTGGTGAATTTAATGATATGGATTTGGTAGTTGGACCACTCTTTGCTGATAGCTATGAAAAAATGACCAACATAGCCCAATTAAAATCATTCAACCTTGTACAGCCACTCAATATTACAAGTGCAGAAATACCAAGCCCTTTTACTTACACTCTCTTGCCTGCCATACAAGAGCAAACTGAAGACCTCTGCGGTTACATCAGCGATAATATCCGAAATAAAACAGTACTTATCTTATATGATAGGCTCAACAAAGCATTCGCTTTTGCTTTCCAACAAAAAGCACAATCGCTGGGCATCAAGGTGCTGGCAATAGAAGAAATCAAAACCGTAGAACTTAATCAAATCAGAAATATTCTGGGGCAATTCCGACCTGTGGAGATTGGGGCAATGCTCGTGAGCAGTACTAGCCAATTACTCGCCCAAGAAGTGCTCAAGTACAGTGAAGCATTAGGTATCAATGCGCCAAGCTTTGTGCCTAATGCTTGGCTTAGGTTTCAAGATATTGATTATGAAACATTTGAGCAACGGCAGATTTTCTTTCTCTCTCCAGATTACATCAACTTTGATACGCCCGCAGCAGTCAAATTTAAAAGTGCTTATCAAAAATCTCTCAAAGGGCTTGAACCTAGCCAACATGCTTACATAGGCTATGAACTCATGCATCTGTTTGGCCAGATGCTGCATCAATACGGTACGCAAAACGATTTTAGACGTGTGTTTGCAAGGCAGGGACATATCAAAGGTAAAATCATAGAAGGATTTGATTTTAGTAAGGGAAGTATCAATAGTTACATGCCTATCTTACGCATCAAAGAGGGAGAACCTGAATTAGTAAATCCAGTAAGATGAAACAATGCTGAAAATAGCCACTTTCAATAAAAATAAAAAAGGTAATGTTTGGCTCGTAGTGTTTACAGCATCAAATGTTAGTTACAAATAAAGGGGTAATGTACCGAATAACTCAACCACTCACCTATTATTTAGAAAACTGTAAATGATGAGTTCTGAAATATGATTATTTAATTTATCGTTATTAGCAACTTACAAGTAGGAATAATCGAAGTTGTTATTCATGTTTTTCTTGTTATCAAACTCATTCTTTTGCTCATTTTCTATGCCCGCTCCGTAAGTGCATTTATTCTTTTGTGGTAATCTTTCAGCGCAAAACCGAAGAAATGTAACGCTGGAATCACCACTACCGCCGCACAAGTATAATAAGCAAAAGAAAGTGAAGTAGCCTCTGCAAGCATACCAATCAGGATAGTACCTACACCTACCCCAATATCAACTGCCGAAAAGAAAGTAGAATTGGCCACGCCCCTGCGTGTAGGTTCTACCAAATTAACTACCATCGTAATAGTAGTGGGCAATATCACCCCAACCCCACAGCCTGTTACAAAAGAAGCAATTATAAACCGTACAATTTCTGTTGAAGAAGCAATGCCTGCTAAACCTATGATAATCATAGAAAAACCAAACACCATTACACGTGCAGGGCCTCGCTTATCCATCTCTGCACCTGCAAAGGGGCGCACAATGGTAAGCCCAACAGCATACACAATGAAAAATATTGCGCCGCTGTCCAAAAGTGGGTTACCTGTTTGTATGCCTGTCTCTTGCATATACAATGTAATAAAGGAAATCAAACCCCCAAAGATACCTGAGCAAACCATAGCGATAAAAGAAGTAGGCAAGGCACTTGCCTCAAAGAGCATATCCTTGCTGAGACGTTTAGCCAAAGGGGTATTGGATTTGGCAACTATCTGCGGATAACGCACAAAATTTGCCAATAGCAAAGCAAACGTAATGATGCCCGTAGAAATGTAAAAAAGTGAAGTATAGGAGATTTTCTGAATAAGTACCAAACCCAGCACAGGACCCAATGCCATTGCTACTGTAAAAGACATTCCAAAATAGCCAATGCCTTCCCCCCTTCGCTCCATAGGTACTATGTCAGAAGCTATTGTATTGCCTCCCGTAGTAATCATACCCCAAGTAAGCCCATGCAAAAAACGCAATACAAACAATAGCCAAAGCACTGCTGTCCAAGCATAGAATGGCATCATCACTACAAACAAGGTAAGCCCCACGAGGTAAGTGGACTTGCGCCCAATACTATCTAAGGCAACTCCCGTAACAGGTCTTGAAAACAAAGCCGCCAAAGTGTAAATTCCAATGATGTAACCAATTTCAGCTTTGCCAGCCCCCATAATCTCTTCTGCATAGAGCGGTAGCACTGGAATAAGCAAAAAAGAACCTGCTGACATAAAAAGGTTGATAAGGGTCATCAAAATAAAATTCTTGGTCCAAAGAGCAGGACGAGGGGCAGAAGTAGAAGTGGGTATCATATCTTAAAAAAGTACAAAATATCTATAATGAACTCTAGCCTTATGAAACACTAAAAATAATAATTTGTTTTCGATAAATTATGATTTTTTCGCGCCTTCCAAATGCAGAACCATCAAAAAGCAAAAATTATTTTTATAATTTACTCGATTTCTTGAGTATTCAAGTTTTATAAAGATTTGAAGCATATTTTATTTTGATAAAGTAAAAATGTCAGCAATAAACTAAATAAATATCTAAAAAACTTAACAAATATAATTTCTTTAATAAAAAATTGATTTAAAACAATTTTAAAGAAATTTCGTGCGCTTGTTTTTCAAGTAAAATATCTTCTTTTTAACTCCTTCAACTCACCAATATTAAGAAACCTTAACATTGGCAATCCAATTCTTTAACAATAATTTAAAGTAAAGCTGATTATTAGAAAAATTCAATGCCCTAACTTTGCTGTTGAATTAAAACTCATTTAAACTAACAAAAATTTTTTTTAGTATGAAAAGGATTTTACAAATTTTAACAGTAGCTCTAAGCCTCAGCTTTGCTGTCAATACAGCACAAGCACAAGGTTTAACTACCTCCAACTTGTCGGGTACGGTAAGAGACCAAAATGGTGAACCACTCCCTGGTGCAACTGTAGTTGCCGTACACGGACCAACAGGTTCAACCTTCGGGGTTTCTACCAATACAGATGGACGCTTTCGTTTGGCAAACATCAACGTAGGTGGACCCTACAAACTGACTGTTTCTTTTGTAGGCTACAAAAACTACGAGCAGACAGGACTTTCTTTGGCCTTGGGTCAAACCCTGAACCTTAATATTGACCTCCAAGAAGAGGCAAGTGAATTAGATGCTATTGAGGTTACAGCTCGCCGTGATGACTTATTTGATGGTACACGTACAGGGGTACAAACTATTATCAATGAACGCCGCATCAATGAAACGCCTACGGTTTCACGTTCTATCGCTGATTTCGCGCGTCTTGAGCCTTCTGTAAGTTTGGGCGAAGGGAATGATGGTTTTTCTATCTCTATCAATGGTCAAAACAACCGTTACAATACCATTTATATTGATGGTGCAGTGAACAATGATGTATTTGGTTTGGCAGGTAGTGGTACTAACGGTGGTCAGACAGGTGCTGCCCCTATTTCTATTGATGCCATTGAGCAGTTCCAAGTATCCGTTGCTCCTTTTGATGTGCGTTTGTCTGGCTTTGCAGGCGGTGCCATCAGTGCGGTTACACGTAGTGGTTCTAACAATTTTGAAGGTTCAGTATATTACCTCTTCCGCAATGAAAACTTGGCAGGTAAGACACCTACTGAAAATGTAACTGAGCGTGAGCGTGTAAAACTAAACGACTTCTCTGCTTCTACTTATGGCGTAAGAGTAGGTGGACCTATCATTAAAGATAAGTTATTCTTCTTCGCAAGTGCAGAACTCCAAAGAGATGAAACCCCTTATCCATTTGATTTTTCTACTTATCAAGGTAATGCCACTCGTGCAGATCTTGACGGCTTAGTGAGTCGCTTAAATCAACTAGGTTATGAGCCTGGTGGATTTGAAAATAACTCAGGCTTTCTTGATGTAGATAGATACCTAGTAAGGTTTGATTATAATTTGAATGCAAATCATCAAATTGCTGCTCGTCTGTCTTACACACAAGCAGACAACCGTGAGCGTTTCCAGTCAGGTACACGCTTCATTGCTTTCCAGAATGGTGCAGAGTCTTTCTTATCCACTACTATCTCAGCAGCTCTAGAAGTGAAAAGCCGTTTTGGTAACAAATTTTCTAATCACTTTACACTTGGATACACCAATGTAGATGATGACCGGGACCCCACAGGCGACCCCTTCCCTTATGTATTGATTGATGATGGTGCAGGTGATATCGTATTTGGCTCAGAGCGTTTCTCAACTGCTAACTTGTTGCAACAAGAAATCTTCACGATTACTGATAACTTTGAGATTGCCGCAGGTTCGCACAACATCTTGCTTGGTACAAATATGGAGTTTTATGATGTAGGAAACTTGTTCATTCGTGAAAACTACGGTTCTTACCGTTACAACGGTATTCAGTCTTTCATTGATGATACTTTCCCTGGCAACACAGTTACACCTTCTGATTATGACCGTAGCTTCTCACTTCGTGATAATATCGCAGGTGATGGTTCTTCTGCCATTGCTGCTTTTAATGCAGGTCTCATTGGCTTCTACGTACAAGATGAATGGCAAGTGAGCGACCGTTTTCGCTTGACTTATGGCGTACGCATGGATATTCCTTTCTTTGAAGATACCCCTGCCAATGAAGATTTTAACAATAATACTGTACCTTTAGTAGAAGAGTTTTATGACCTACGCGGTGCGCGTACAGGTTCTTTCATCAAATCTAATCCACTTTTTGCGCCAAGAGTAGGTTTCAACCTTGATATCAAAGGTGACCAAACTTTACAGCTACGCGGTGGTGTGGGTATCTTCACAAGCCGTGTACCTTTGGTGTGGCCTGGTGGTGCTTTCAACAACTGGGGCTTAAACGTGGGCGGTGTAGGTGGACCTGATTTTGCTCCTGATGTCTTCAATCCTGATATCAATACACAACCCCCAGGCAACATCGACCCCAACAGCGCAACGCCTTCTGGACAGATTGACTTGTTTGCGGAAGACTTCAAAGTGCCACAAGTGTTCAAAACAGACTTGGCTTTGGATATCAAACTTCCTTGGGGTATGATAGGTACGGCTGAGGTACTCTACACTAAAAACCTCTCGTCAGTTGCTTACAAAAACGTAAACATCAAACCCTCTGTAGAAAACTTAAATGGTGCTGACAACCGTCCAATCTATGAGCGTTTTGACCGTATAGATCCTACTTATGGTGCTGACATCTATTTGGCTTATACTACTAGCATTGGATATTCTTACAATTTGATTGCACAAATCCAAAAGCCATTTGAAAATGGTTTTACTTTCACTACTGCCTATTCTTATGGTGATGCTTTCAGTTTATTTGATGGTACTTCATCACAAAATAGCTCACAATGGAGAGGCTTGCAAACTGTAAATGGGCGCAACATTCAGACAACAGCACAGCGTTCTAATTTTTCTCCTGGGTCTCGTATCATATCACAAGTATCTTACCGTAAAGAGTATGCTGGGTTTGGTGCTACACAGGTATCTGTTATCTATGAAGGAAACTCTGGCCGTCCTTTTTCTTATATTTACAACAACAACTTGACCAACGAAAACAGTACAGAAGCTTCTTTGATTTATGTGCCTCGCAGCTTTGAGGAGTCTAATTTTGTAGATGATGGTGGGATTACTGCATTTGAACAGTGGACAGCATTTAATCGATATGTTGAAAGCGATCCTTATCTTCGTTCTCGCAGAGGTCAGTATGTAGAGCGCAATGGCAGCCGTGCGCCTTTTAATCACGTACTTGATTTACGTTTCTTGCAAGAGTTCTATGTAGAATTGGGTAGCGGTCAGCGCAATATCTTACAACTTTCTGTGGATATTTTCAACTTTGCCAACTTGCTCAACAAAGATTGGGGACGTATTCGCACAAGTGGAAACGTACAGTTGCTCAATTTTGAAGGCTTTGAAGACAATGGTCAAGGACCTAACCAGCCTACTTTCAGCTACAATCAGCCAACGAATAATGATGACATCTTCTTTGAGCGTTTTGATGATGCAGGTTTCCGTAGCTCACGTTGGCAGATGCAAATCGGTCTTCGTTATATCTTCCAATAATCTGATAAGATTGATTTAGAAGATAAGATAATCATATCAAAAAAACCCTACTTTTCAGTAGGGTTTTTTTTTGGTTTTCTGGCAACTTTTGTGATAGCGTTCTATAAAATAGGCTGAATACTGTTCAGAATATCAACGCTGGTGGGCTAAACGTCCGCCCAAATCTGTACGCTAATTAGAATTTGACCGAACTTTATCAAGCATTATCACAAAAACTGTCAGAGAACCCAGAATATTGCTATATTTGGCAATAAAAACCATTCAAATACCTGAAATTATGATTTATAACAATACACAAGTACAGTCTATTTTTTCCCATACCTTTGCTTACCTCAAAGTAGAAGAAAAAGAACATGTGCTTTATGTTACCCTCAATCGCCCACAGGCCAAAAATGCCATGAGTCCTACTATGGTGCGAGAGTATGCCTTTGCCCTCAGCTATGCACATCACCAAGCCCATATCTGGGTGGTAGTGTTTGCCGCAGAGGGGAATGTATGGTGTGCAGGGGCTGATTTGAAAGCGATGCGAGGCCAAGAAGAGGCAAATAATTCTACGATTCCTATGCCTGATGCGGAGATTGTGATTGGCGATTTGTTTACCAAAGTGCACAAGCCTGTCATTGCACGCTTGCATGCTCCCGTCTATGCAGGAGGGCATCTGCTTGTGGCAGGCTGTCATTTTGTAGTCGCTACTCCATTGGTCAGTTTTAGCCTGCCCGAGGTCAAAAGAGGCTTGTATCCCTTTCAAGTAATGGATATGCTTTTGAAGATTATGCCTGTAAGGGCAGTATTGGATTGGTGTATCAGAGGAGGGGCAATCAGTGCTCAGCAGGCTTTGGCTTGGGGCTTGGTAACACAGCTAGTTGCCGAAGAGGAGCTAGACACAAGCATTGCAAAGCTGATTGAAGAGATAACTCAAAACTCTCCTTCTGCCATTAGGCTTGGCTTGAAGGCATTTGAGCAAATGCGTAGTGTGCCTGAGGAAGAAAAGCAAGCCTTTCTCAAGCAGCTATTTGAGCAAACCATTCAGACTGAAGATGCGCAAGAAGGCTTGAAAGCATTTGCCGAAAAACGCAAGCCTACTTGGACGGGTAAGTGAGTCGCAAAATCTTTTTTTTATAAAAGTTTTCTCTTAATTCAAAGGGATTGCTTAATTTAGAGTCATAATTTGGATTTCAGACCATAAAAAACAATTTTTGTAAAAATCATCTTTAAATTTTTGAACTCATGAGTGTATTAATCGATAATAACTCCCGCGTCATTGTACAGGGATTCACAGGCTCCGAGGGCAGCTTTCATGCTAGCCAAATGATAGAATATGGTACCAATGTAGTAGGAGGGGTAACTCCGGGCAAAGGTGGACAAACACACCTTGATAAACCCGTTTTCAATACCGTAAAAGAAGCCGTAGAGCAAGCAGGTGCCAATGTATCGGCTATTTTTGTGCCGCCGCCTTTTGCCGCTGATGCCATTATGGAAGCTGCCGATGCAGGCATTGAACTAATCATTTGCATTACTGAAGGCATTCCTACCAAAGATATGATTTCCGTAAAGGAGTATTTGAAAGATAAAAATGTACGCCTCATCGGACCTAACTGCCCTGGAGTAATCTCTCCTGGCAAAGCAAAAGTTGGAATTATGCCTGCCTTTATTCATAACCCTGGCAAAATAGGCATTGTCTCTCGCTCGGGTACACTTACCTACGAAGCTGTGGATCAAATCACTAAAGCAGGCTTAGGACAATCTACTTGTATCGGTATTGGTGGAGACCCCATCATTGGCACAACTACTAAACAAGCCGTAGAACTGCTGATGAACGACCCTGATACAGAGGGAATCATTATGATAGGTGAAATAGGCGGCGGAATGGAAGCCGAAGCCGCACGCTGGATTAAAGAAAATGGAACAAAACCCGTGGTGGGCTTTATTGCAGGGCAAACCGCTCCCAAAGGTCGCCGCATGGGACACGCAGGTGCTATTGTGGGTGGTGCAGAAGATACCGCTGCCGCTAAAATGGCAATCATGACTGAGTGTGGAATACATGTAGTAGAATCGCCTGCCAACATAGGCGTAACCATGGTAGAAGCACTAAAAAATAAAAATTAAATTGTGAAAAAAGTAACCGTTTTGCCTATTCATTTTGCTGGATATTTTATCATTTCCATAGATCTATTGAAGAAAACAAGCAAAACGGCTCTTTTCTTATTATTATGGATACTACCATTTACAATAGTATATTCACAATCAGAAAATACCCCTACTGCTGCAGATACCTCTAACCTAGAACAAAAACAACAGCAAGATTCTTTAAATCAACTTAAGCAAGAAAAACATACCTTGCAAGAAGATACTGCAAATGAAGTCCAGCTACGCAAAATTCGCCAAAGGATAGAAACACAAAAATACTGGCGCGGTGCCTTGGTTTATAGTTCCATAGTACTTGCAATAGTATTACTAATATCTATTTTTATGCTTAACTACTACCAAGGTAGGCGAAAAACTAAATAAAATCTACGACTGTTTCAAGCTTTACACCTCGCGAACCCTTTACCAAAATATAAGTATCTTGTAGCCTTTGGTCTTGCAGCCAATTATGCAAAGAAAACTTATCCGAAAAATAATATGCTTTGGGGTTGCTATCAAGGGCAGGCACAATGAGTTCGCCAAAAAACACCACCCAATCAAAGCCATATTTTGCTACTATCTTTCCTAGGCTTTTGTGCTCTGCTTGGCTAGTTTCGCCTAGTTCATACATATCTCCCAAAATGAGCATTTTGGGTTTGTGTTTTACCTTGCCAAAGTTATGCACAGCAAGCTCCATAGAACTAGGATTGGCATTGTAGGCATCAAGCAAAATGGTATTACTGCCTTTATGGAGGATTTGAGACCGGTTATTGCCTGGGCTGTAGCTGGCTACAGCAGCATTGGCAGCCTCAGACGGCACACCAAAGTATTTACCCATACACAGCGCAGTAGCAATGTTACTAAAATTATAACTTCCAAAAAGTTGAGTATCTACAAGTTCGCCTTTTTCCGTCTGAAAACGCACAAAAAAATCTGCTTCAAGCAAACTTATTTCATAATAATTGCCTTTTTGGGGATAGGTAATGGGCGAATCAAAGCGTGAAGCCATGCGCACTATGTGTTCTTCAAGGGTATTCACAAATATTTCCCCTTCATTTTTAAGCAAATAATAAAACAATTCACTGTTTGCCCTTGCTACGCCCTCCACACTTCCAAAGCCTTCTAAGTGGTCTTTGCCTATGTTGGTGATGATGCCATAATTGGGTGCTGCAATTTGGCATAGTTGGGCAATTTCTCCCTCGTGGTTGGCACCCATCTCTATCACTGCCATTTCTATATCGGGCGTGATTTGCAACAAGCTCAGCGGTACGCCAATATGATTATTAAGATTGCCTGGTGTGGCAAAGGTGTGGTACTTTTGAGAAAGCACTGCGTTGATGAGTTCTTTGGTGGTGGTTTTACCATTAGAGCCACCCACCGCAATAATAGACAATCCTAGCTGCTTGCGGTGGTAATGCGCCAAGGCTTGTAAAGTGCTTAGCACATCATCTACTAGAAAATAGCTACCTTCGGGCAGACTTTCGGCAGGCATCTCATCAATTACTACTTTTTTTGCTCCTTTGGTAAGTGCTGCGACCGCATATTGGTTGCCATTAAAATTTTCGCCTTTGAGGGCAAAAAATAAAGCATTTTGGCTGATTTTACGGCTATCCGTAGATACTTCACTACTTTCCAAATAGGTCTGATACAACTGCTCAAGCATAGGTTTCATATACTTTTTTGTTTAATTTGCTCAAAATTAAGAAATAAATCTAGTCTAATATTGTTTCATTATCAATTGATTAAGTACCCTAAAACCAAATGTAATAGATTATGAAAAATAAAGCCGCCCACTACACCCAGCTCATCAAGCAGAAAGCCCGCACACTAGGTTTTGATTTTTGTGGTATTGCCAAAGCTGAGTTTTTGGAAACCGAAGCACCCCGCTTAGAAGCATGGCTTAATCAAAACTACCACGGCGAGATGGCATATATGGCCAATCATTTTGATAAAAGACTAGACCCACGCAAGCTAGTAGAGGGTGCTAAATCGGTTATTTCTGTATTGCTCAACTATTTTCCCAAAGAAGAACTTCCCTCTGAAAACAACTACAAACTCTCTAAATATGCCTATGGCGAAGATTATCATTTTGTGCTAAAAGATAAACTCAAAACCCTGATGCAGTTCATTACAGAAGAAGTGGGAGAAGTGAGTGGGCGTGTATTTGTAGATTCTGCCCCTGTAATGGATAAGGCTTGGGCTGCCAAGAGTGGCTTGGGCTGGGTAGGCAAGCATACTAACCTGCTCAATAGGCAGATGGGGAGCTTTTTTTTTATTGGAGAGCTGATTCTTGACCTTGAGCTTGAGTATGACAATCCCGTAGGCGATTTTTGTGGTACTTGTACACGCTGCATAGATGCTTGCCCCACAGATGCACTCATAGCACCCTATCAGATAGATGGCAGCAAGTGTATTTCTTATTTTACTATAGAGCTAAAAGAAGCAATTCCAGATGAGGTGAAAGGTAAATTTGAGGATTGGATTTTTGGTTGTGATATTTGCCAAGATGTTTGTCCTTGGAACCGCTTTGCACGCCCACATCAGACACCTGCCTTTGAGCCACACAGCACCCTTCAAGGGCTCACAAAAAATGATTGGGAAGAGATAACAGAGGAAGTTTTTAAAGATATATTCAGGCGGTCGGCTGTAAAAAGAACAAAATTAAAGGGTTTGCAGCGCAACATCCGATTTGTGACTGAAAACCCTTGATTACACAAAAGCAAGTAATGAGTAGCTTGTCTCTACTCAAGCACCATAGTAAAACAATTATCTATCACGACTGTATGATTTTCCGAATGTTTGAACTGCTCGTAGCACCACCTACGGAGCGATTCTACTTCGGTAGGTTTAAGATAGTGAGCGATAGATTTGCGTAGCTCTTTCTCGAAGAGGGCAATATCAAAACTGACTTTTTGCAAAATTACTTTTACGTATTCTAGCATAATCGTAAAGTTAGGGGTTAGTTAAAAAAAACAAGTGTAAAAATTTAGTCAATCAGTTCAATTTTTATGTGTGTACTCTGAACGAGATAAATTTGTGAGAATTAAAACATCTGTATTTATATCCAGATTGGTCTTATAATATCCTTTTTGTGGTGTTAAGAGTAATCATATCCTCGCTCTATAACCACTTTTAAGATACGAGTTTTCACAAATTTATACCGTGTGAAGTATAAAAGCAAATTTATCAATTTGAAAATAATCTTTTAAGTTATTAGATAATTAAAGTTAATTATCATAAATTTCTTTTATTGGGCAAAATAAAAATATTTCTTAGAGAACACAAAACTTTATGCAAAAAAAAACTGAACAAAAAAAGTTAGCTGTGTCCATAAAATTTGTACTATTACTTAGTAGCTTTTGGGCTATCAAAAGCCTAACTTTACACACTCAACGAACGTAGACTAAATATTTGTAACAAATCTAATATTTTTTTGGATTTTATGAAAGAAATGTTCAAAAAAAAATTCATTTTTTTTCTCTTACTGCTTTATACTCTATGTTTAAGTCTAGGTAATATAGGGCATACTCAAAACATTAAAATAGAGTTCAGCAGCCGCCGTATTTCACTCAACGAGGCATTTACCATTTCTGTCGAGTCTGAGGATATGCCTATCGAGGAACTTTCTGCTTTTCCAAACATAGAAGGGTTAAAAAGATTACAAGGATTTATCTCTACTACTTCATCAAGTAATTTTGAGGGAGAAACTAGGAAATATTATATTAAAAGTAAGGTGTATCACCCTCAGCGAGAGGGGGCTATCAAGATTCCCGACTTACAGCTTCGGGTCAATGGAAAAAATTACACTTTTACAGGCACCACTTTGCAGGTAGGCCCTTATGATGCGCAAAAAGGCGAGTTGGTGGAGTGGTCTTACCAAGATTTACTACTCAAAGATGAAGCTCAAGAATTGATTGAACTCAAAGATGAAGCCTTTTTAGGCCTATCTATTAATAAAGAAGCAGTCTATGTAGGCGAAGGTTTTAATGTGATTTTATCTCTCTATGTGGCAGAGACCAATCAAGCCATTATGAAATTTTGGAAGCTAGGCAAGCAAATAGAGGAAATCACGAGGCAATTGAAGCCCAAAAACTGCTGGGAAGAAAATTTTGAAATCAATGAACTCAATGAACCCAATAAAATCAGTATCAATGGTAAGTATTACTATCAGTATGTTTTTTACCAAGCATCTTTTTTTCCTCTCAACACAGAACCTATATTTTTTCCTATGGTAGGGCTTAAAATGAAAGTACAAAACCAACTCAATCTTACTGAAGAAGCTCAAAACAAAGAAGATGAAAGTACCCCAAGCACTTTCAAAACCTTCTATACCAACCCACGTACCATCGCGGTAAAAGAACTCTCCGAACACCCCTTGCGTGATAAAGTAGCCGTAGGCAAATTTTATCTTTCTGAAAACTATCTCAAAAGTACTCAAAAAACTGGGGAAGATTTTATTTATGAGTTTAGAATCATTGGTGAAGGCAATATCTCGGCTATTCAGGAACCTCATCTACTGCCTCAGCCCGATTTTGAGTTTTATCCGCCCTATGTGCAGCAGTATGTCAATAGAGGGCAAAATAAGGTACTAGGCAATAAAGTTTTTCGCTTTCAAGTGATTCCCAAGCAGGCAGGCATCTATCAATTGAAAGATTATTTTGAGTGGATTTACTTTAATCTCAATACACAAACCTATGATACCCTCCGCCCACGCGGCACAATAGAGGTAATCGGTAAAAATATGCGAAATACGAAGATTTCGGCAGGTGAACGCAACACCTTCTACAAACAAATCAAAAATCAGGATAGTCGTTTGGTGATACTTGATAAAGAAGACAACACTAGAATTTGGTTAGAAATTGCAGTATTTTTGCTAATAGTAGCTACCTTGTTCTTTGTCTATCGAAACTAAGCTAAACAAAAAGTGTAGCATTGCATAACCAAAACCTTACCCACATGGAAACACCTCATCAGCCCTACCACTTGCCTGTAATGCTTCAAGAGTGCATAGAAGCCCTTTCTATCAAACCTCAAGGGGTTTATATTGACCTTACCTTTGGCGGGGGGGGACATACCAAAGCCATTTTAGAAAAATTAGCAGGCACAGGCAAGGTATTTGGCTTTGACCAAGACCCTCGCGCCGCCGAAGAAGCCTCAAAAATTGAGGCAACTAACTTTCAGTTTGTAGCAGCCAATTTTAGGTACCTGAAACGCTATCTGAAGCTATTTGGCGTACAAGAAGTTGATGGAATTTTGGCAGATTTGGGGATTTCTTCTTATCAGATTGATACGGCTGAGAGAGGCTTCTCGCTCCGCTTTGAGGGCGTGCTGGATATGCGCATGAACACACAGCAAAGCCTCACTGCACAAAGTATCTTAGCAGAATATTCTGAAGCCGACCTTCAGCGCATTCTGAGTAGTTATGGAGAGGTACGCAATGCCCGCACTCTAGCGCAAGGCATTGTAAGACATAGAACCAATACCCCCATAGAAACAACTCAAGAACTCAAAAACCTCTTGCAGGTTTTTGTACCTCGTGGCAGAGAAAATAAATATTTTGCACAAGTATTTCAGGCACTTCGCATAGAAGTCAATGAAGAAATGCAGGCTTTAGAAGAAATGTTGGTACAATGCCCTCAAGTACTCAAGAAAGAAGGTAGATTGGTAGTAATGTCGTATCATTCTCTAGAAGACCGACCCGTAAAAAGGTTTATACAAACAGGTAACCTCACGGGAGAAGCCCAAAAAGATATGTATGGCAACTTACAAAAGCCGCTCCAAGCCATCAACCGAAAACCCATCACTGCAAGCCCCGAAGAAATAGCTCAAAACCCGCGTGCACGCAGTGCCAAGTTAAGAATTGCTGAGAAAATGTGATAAAGGAAAAGTAATATTCCAACACTACTCTCCCAACCTTCTCAAAAACTTCAAGTAATGCGAGTACTTGCCCAAATCTTCTCTATAAATGCCCATAGTATCAAGGCGATTGATACGTACACGCCCATCAGCATGGATGATTTGCCCATTGCCAAGGTAAATACCTACATGCACTACTTTAGTATTGCCCTCAGCTTTGCGCTGAAAAAAAGCAATATCTCCTGCCTTAGCCTCTTTAAGTGTGAGTTTTGAGCCTATTTCTGCTTGCTGATAAGAATCGCGGGGGAGTTGATAGCCGTGCTGTTTGAATACCATTTGTGTAAAGCCCGAGCAGTCAATTCCCTGAGTGGTTTTACCTCCCCAAAGGTAAGGAGTACCAAGATAAGAACGTGCCGTAGCCAATATTGCTGCTTTGGGCGAAGGAGTAGCAATGCTTGTGGTCTTACCTTCAAACGGATATTTTTTGTCATCAATGCTGATAAAACCTTTTTCATAAAAGGGCAGTGAACCTCCAATAGGCACTTGTATTTTTTGATTTTCAATCAAGACATAGCCGTTATGGCTTGCCGCTACAAGATGTATCTCGTCTAAACAAGCTAAGTAATACTGTGCTGAAATCTCATGTATAGAAGAGGCCGGAATCCAACCTCTGTATTGGTCGTAAGCATTTTCTATGTATGCCCAATCTTTTGTAGCCGAAAACTCAATGACCTTATAAATATCTCCAAATACAAGCTGTGTAACCTGCTCACTTTCGTGATTGGCTTTACCTCTTACTGCAAAAGCAGTTTTGGTACAGATGCCATAATGCTGGGTTGAATTTGTGTTTGGTGATGCGAGCTGCAAGAGTAGCCCACAAAAAGTCAAATAATAAAAAAATAGGGAAACTACCTGTGCCATAAACATCTAAGTCTTGCTAAGAGATTGGTGATTAAAGATGGGGTAATTAGCTGACAATCAACTAATGATTCATGTTTTATAAAAATTGATGCCTAATTGATTTAATTTTTATAGCAGTAAAGCATGACTTATTCACGCTTTACTACCATTTTATTAAAAACCTGATTATCTATTTATTACCTACTTCTGTCTGTTACTACATTGACCCAGCCCTTGATTTCTTGCACACGCTTGCCCGGATCTATACTAAGAAACTGTACTTTTGCAGCATAGTAATAAAGTCCTGCAGGTACTATTTTTTCGTTGGCATCAGTTCCGTCCCAGTTAATAAAAATATCTCCATTGGCATTACCTTTCTCAAGTATCAACCCTCCCCAGCGGTTATAAATTTTTATATCTACTGACTCAGCATAGAGTGGGTCAGGACAAGGTCTGAATACATCATTGTTGCCATCTGCATTAGGTGTTATCACGTTGGGCAGTTCGTAATACAAACAGTTATCTTGGCAAACTTCATTACTGGGCGCACTTTCGTTACCGCTTTGGTCAACAGCTACTACTACATAGCAGCCTGCCTGCGAGAGCAAACTAGGCGAAACCCGTGGCAAATCGGTATGCACAAAAAAAGTATCGGCAGCCATGTAGACTGGGTTGTTGAAATCATAGTTTTCTTGTCCTACTCCTCTGAAGTAAAGTTTGTAAAAAGCGATGTCTTCACAAGGATTATCAGAGGGCGGAGAAGTCCAAAAAAGTGAATTTTGGAGGTCATTCGAATCAAAATTAAGCGCATCACCACATAGTTTGCCCTCTAAAAAGCTACAATCATTTTCTATGATAGAGAGTAAAGGAGGCAGGGGTGGGTCTTCGTCAATGGGTGAGGCACTGTCTTCTTGCGAATCGTTGAGCAAAGGCGCAATAGTGATGATGGCATCATTGAAATAAGAGCCCTTTGTGGTTACATAATAAACGTAAGTGCTATCAGGGTTGAGGCACGCATTGTTAAACTCGCCCCTGTCCACATACCTTGTTTCACCTACATTTACTTCTGCAATTAGCTCAAAATCAGGTACATTGGCAGTACGGCGATAGACCCAGTGAGGACCTACTCCTTGAGTTACATCTGTACGGTTAGACCAAGGCACATCAAAACTCCACTCTAAAATAATGCTATTAGGAGCAGGAGTAGCTACAAGCCGCACACTGGTAGCAAACTGAGAGCTATCGCTAGGTATTCCTGAATTGTTGGCAAAAAACTCTATAAAATATCGGTAAGCATTGTTTTCTGTATCAAGCCCTGTATCAGTGAACGAAAGTGGCATTGTAGGGTCTGCGGCTGCATCAGCAATTGGAGCAGCATTGATGCGTGTAAAAGCTGTACCATCAAGCCCAATGGCACGGTGAATGTTGTAAGAATAAGGCCCAGGGTTAGCAACCAAGTCTAATTCAGGTGGGAATATCCATCTAACTTCTATTTCACCAGCGGTAGCAGAGGTGCTATTGACGGTTACATTGGTGATTACGGGCGATTCTACGGCAGGAGCTACACAAGCTTCGGCAGAGGCTTGGCTTACCCCTCCGCGTGTTCCTGAAAAGTTTACAGTTACCACATAGCTATAACTTACCCCTAGCGAGAGAGGGCCTTCATCCAAGAAAGAAAACTCATTGAGTGTAGTGCGTCCTATTTCTTGATAGCCCAGCATGGCAGGGTCTTGCTCACAAGCAATGTTGCCTTGGCAGCCCTCTCTTCGCCATATTATAAACTCCATTTCTTGGATTTGTTCTTCGGTGAGGCTTGGGCATTGTGTGCGATAATCTTCCCAAACTACCAGATAACCCTGTCCTGCTTGCGCAAAAGGCTGCACAAGCACGGGAGGCGGACCTTTGACTTGAACTTGCATGGTTCTTATGTCTACCAATGCCGTATTATTGGGCTCTAATGGGTCATCTTCTACTTTAAATACCACCAAATAGGGTTCTTCTCTTACGTGCTCACAGCCTACTACCCATCGAAAGTTAGCTTCGGCAGGCGAAAGCTGAGGCGAAGGGTCATAAGTAAATGTGGCTACTTCATTGAAAAAATCTTCTCTGTAAATCCCTTGGTTAAGGTCTGAGCTAATCACTAAGGGTTGTTGAGGATTGTCGGGGTCGGTAGCAGTGATAGTTTCATCTATGATATTTTCATTATTGGTAGGGTCTTCATTGGCAATTACGCAAATGTCGGGTACTACTAAGTTGGGGCGGATATTGGGGCAGTCATTTACAATAATTTGCATATCCCTTTTGACAAAACCGATGCGCACGCCATCTCTCCATTCTTCTATCAGGAAAGCGATGTTGTATTCCCCTGCTGCGCCTGGAGAGTCCCAAGTAAGTAAACCTGTAACGGGGTCAATGGAAAATCCTGCTAGTGCAGTACCATCTTCGGTTTGCCCATTGAATACGGAATCGTTGGGGTCTAAATAGCCATCTACTCTGATGTTGTTGCCTTGGTTAGGAATGTCTAATTTAAAAGACAAGCTATCGCCATCTATATCAAAAGCCCCGGGGTTGTGCGTGAACCTATTGCCTACACAGGCAAGGTCAATGGGAGGGATAGAAAGCTGAGGAGTGTTGTTGATGCCTATGAAAGGGTCTATGATAATCAAAGTCTCAAGAGAAAAAGGTGTAAGCACAGAATTGCTCATATTGAGTACTCCTGGATTTCGGTTTTCTTCTACAAAAAATACACGGTATGCACCTGAGGTGGGGTATTGATGCACAACAGTATAAGTAGCTACCGAGGTATTGT
This sequence comes from uncultured Cytophagaceae bacterium, assembly GCA_964480455.1. Classification (GTDB taxonomy): domain Bacteria; phylum Bacteroidota; class Bacteroidia; order Cytophagales; family Microscillaceae; genus JAABSX01. The sequence goes on along the minus strand of CAYZQI010000013.1, from coordinate 9,121 downwards.
TACCAATATTAATTTTGCCTGGCTCATCTCTGAAGGCATCTGCTGTAGTACCATCTCCAAAATTCATGCGCAAGAGGGGGCTGTCTGCACCCGAGTTGTTATCAGTATAAACCGTAACTACAAATTCATAGGTGAGTGACCCTGGCCCTACGCGCCTTGCAGTGATTTCACCTGCTCTTAGGTGTGTAGCTTGTAACTCAGGGATTAAGTACAATGCTACAATCAAAGTATATAAACAAAGATATTTAAGCTCAGAAGAGAAAGCCGAAAAAAGTGAATTGAAATGCTGCCTCATTGTTGATAAGTTATGGTGTTTGAATTAGATTAAAAAATTAACAAGAAATAGAGGGTGAAAGTTGCCATGTATATAACCTTATTTAGTAAAGATACAACATCTTCTTTTTTTTTGAAAGCAAAACTGTAAAAAACTCGATTCTTTGACAATTTTTGTGATTGTGTGCGATAAGATGAGTTAAATACTGTTTAGAACATAAATGCCAGCGGACTTCCAGTCTGCTGCTGCAGATTTTCACAAAAATTGTCAGACAACCAAAAACTCTTTTGCCAGCGTTTAAAATGTAATCAAAGATGATAACAAGCAAATCATTACCACACAGACTAAGAACAGTTGCAGTTACGGGTCAAGATGCTTAGGTCAGACGGTGTGTTTTGTGAGACACGAACCACGGAGTTGGGGGAGTTCAATTGTTATAAACTGTTGAAAGGCATCAAGCATTAGCGATATTCCTCACCTCGCATTGCTTTGTGCCACTGCGTTATTTTTTCTTGTGCGGGTTTATTTTGAGGCGTAAAACCTCTATCGGTTTCGCCTCCGGTGTATTGGTGTAGAGGAAACCATTTCCACAAGAATCCACCTTTGAACCAATCTTGGGTATAAAATTTTTGAAAGACAGCTTCTAGTGCTACTATTTGTTCTTCAGAATCAAATTCAGCATTTCGTTTTTCTTCCCAAGGCTTGATGGTAGTACCTTTCACACTTTGATAGCCAAACTCTGTGAATAAGACTGACTTTTGGTATTGTTGGCTCAATCGGTGTATTGCCTCAAAATCTTTTTGCCAAGCCGCTAATAGCTGCTCGAGGGCGGGTTTGGGTTGCTGAGTGAGTGGAAAATAGGCATCAATACCGATATAATCGAGGTCTGCCCAAAAAGGTACACTTTGGTACTCGTCCCAATTGGCGGCATAGGTGAGTTTACCTTTGTAAACTGTTCGGATTTCTTTTATAAGTTCAGTCCAAAACTGAGGGCGTTTTTGCACGAAATTTTCAAACTCAGTACCTATACAAAGCATTTCTACTTGCAGGCTGTCAGCTATTAGTGCATATTGGAGTATATATGCCCGATAATTTGCTTCCCATTTTGCCCAATCTTGGTTTCGTTTAAAATCAAAATGCCCTGTAAAGCCTCCTCTACCTATCCAGATATGGGGTTTGAGCATAATTTTTAGTTTGGCTTGGCGTGCGAGTGTGATGCTTTGCAAGATACCCTCCTTTTTTTCACCCCACCATTGCCTAGCTTGGTCATACCAAAGTTTGGTACAGTCTTGCCTTGCAAAAGCATAGGGCATGAGTGCAATCCAATCTGCATAAACAGCTTTCACAGGTTCAAAGTGCGTGCTATCCAACACTTGCCTCACACCTACAAAGGATAATCCGTTAATTTTTGGTTTTAAGTTTTTGGGTAAATCTTGCGTGGTTTTGCTCTGTGAGGTACATTGAAAAACAAATACTGTGAGCAAAAAACAAGCCCAGCCGAAGGCAGGGCAAGTAAGCTGAGGTATGCGTTGAGCCAATGGAATACTTTTTTAGAGGTGAGCGTATTTTACTATTCCTTCAAAGTTAAGCATTTTCATTATTTGTTATGCGTGTTTTTTCTTCAAATATTCGTAGGCTTCGTTGATTTTTTGTGCTAGCTGTTCTGCGTAGCGTCTTTTTTCAGGGTTGCTTGCAAAACGGTCGGGGTGATATTTTTTCATGACTTTTCTATAAGCTTGCTTTATTTCTTCCATGCTTACCCCTGGCTTAATCTCTAAGGCATCATAGTATTTGCTGTCTGAGATAGTATTGCTTGCCTCTTGCTGTGAGGAGTAACCTCCATAAGTGTTTTGTTGGGAAGAGTAGTGCCTAGATTTGCGTTGTTGTCTTTGCTGCCACTGCTCTTGCGCTTGTTGTTGGGTATTGCTCTCTGTTTGTGTACTCGTGCCATTAAAGAAATCATAAAAAGTATCTGTCCAGTCTTGGTCTTTTTTGGGTGTGCTTTTAAGGTCTTCATCTTTATAAGTACCTAAGAAGTCGTTGAGTTCTACTTTTAGAAAATTCATTAATCTGTCTGTGATTGCCATATTTTTTTTTGGTTAAGTTAAGAGGTGAATAAATCTGTTCTTGAAAGCATTGATTATTTAGGTTATTTTTTAAGAAATCCAAATCTAATCTACGTAAATGAAAAGATTTTTGCAATGATTTATAAACTTTTATGAGATAAAACTAGAGTTTTGTGGTAAATCGGTGTGATAGCTTTCACTATTTTTTTAAATAATTGTATTTATTCAATATTATTAACAGTTACAAACGATTACGTAAGTAACATTTTTAATATTAGATAGTTTTTTTTGCTACGTTAATTAAGTCTTGAAACTTTATTTGACCATGAAAAAAATTATTCAGTGTGTATTTTTTGCTGCTTGCTTGGTAGTGATGTATTCAGTAGATTTAATTGCCCAAACTACAAAACCAGCTTCTCCTTTGGCAATAGGCATCAGGGGGCATTATGGTTTTATTATTCCTCACTCTGAGGTCATTCAAGACCAAGCCAATAGCAACCCCTGGGGTGTAGAGCTAGATGTTTCATTGCATTTGGTAGGAGAAAAAACTTGGGAGCGTTTTGCCTCTTTTCCGCGTGTGGGTATTAGCCTGAGCTATATCAATTTTGATAATCCAGAAGTGATAGGCAGCAGCATTAGCCTTGCTACTTATTTTGAGCCTACTCTGGCCATACGCAATCGGCTTAATTTTTCTTTCAGAATGGGTACGGGTATCACATATCTTACACGCCCCTTCCACCCCGAAACCAATCCCGAGAATCAATTTTATAGTGCTGCCCTCAGCTTTATCTTGGTAGCCAATGTAATGGCAAACTATCGCATCAACTCCACATTGCAAGCTCGTGCAGGAATATTTTACAATCATGTTTCTAATGGAGGTATCAAGCAACCCAACAAAGGCATCAATTACCCTACAGCAAGTATAGGCTTAGAATACCTCATCAACCCCTATGATTTCAAGGCAAGGCCTAAAACCGACTGGCGCACCTTACATACTGACCGTTTTAGGGTAAAAACTGCCCTTTTTGGCACTGCCAAAACGCTCAATAACGAAGACACTCGCCGATATGCAATTATAGGTTTGACGGGCTATGGAAGCTATATTGTGGGGCGCATGAGCGCGCTCACGGTTGGGCTAGAGTGGGCAACTGATTTTTCGCAAAGGCAAAGGCTACGCAGTCAAGGGCTTGACAATGATTTCAATAAAGGGAGCTTTAATGTAGGGCACGAACTACTGTTGGGCAAATTTACTTTTTCTCAGCAATTAGGCTTTTATTGGTACAGAGATACTTTTGATAAGCCTTTTTATTTTCAGCGTTATGGGCTGGAGTATGCCATCAATTCAAAATATTTTGTGGGTTTCAACCTAAAGGCACACGGTGATATTGCAGATTTCTTAGATTTTAGAGTAGGAATAGTTTTTTGATGTACCTTACTTATAAAGATGCACTGCTAACTTTTAGAATATGTGGGCGTATTTCTTCAGCAAAGCCTCACTTATATTTGTTCAAATGGTTTTTAATATGTAATTTACGTTTTTAACTCTATCTTTAAACAACACAGAAGTTTAATTTATGGCTACACTCATCTATAATCCTAATGGAGCGTTGGTTGATGTTCAACATGGTGGAAATGACATTGCAATTATTGGCAATATGCAAGTGCCTTATATCACGGGGTCTCAATTGCAGCAGTATGCCGCAACGGTATATGCAGAATCATCTTTTATGGGTCTTGTGCAACAAATCGCGCCCGCAGACCCTATCCGCGAGATGCAGAGAGAGACTTTTGCTATTACCTACACCATGTATAACTATGCTATGGCAAAAGGGGCAGCTTTCAGAAATGCAGGGCGTGTTTATGGACTTGCGGAGTTATTGGTAGATAGCAATTATACAAAAGGGACCAACAGCCCTGCTCACCATGAGTACTTTTCTACGGGAGGAGATGAAACACGTAGGCAACTTGCTACACTTTCAGTGGCAAAGCTTTTTACCCAGCAAGTTTTTGATGTGCAAGATGTCATTCAACAATTAAATGGTGCGATGTATTGGGATGGTAATGACTTATTCAGGCTCTATCAATCGCATTTTAGGGCCAAAAACGGTTTTGAACTCTCTAACCCAGCCCACGGTGCTATCTATCAGGGAGTAAGTGTAGTGAGAGGAGCACAAATGATTGCTACTTGCTCTGCACAAAGTCCTAATGTTGCTGCCAAACGCCAGTTTACTTATCTCTCAACTATGACAGCAGGGGGTACTATTTTCTTCAGGCTTCATCCTCAGGCTACCTCACAAGGCATCACTTGGTAGATGATGGTTTTTAGGTTATATTTTCTATGAAGTATTTTATTTCTGTATAATAGATACAAAAAAAGGACAGTGCAATGCATTGTCCTTTTCTGTATATTTAAATTTTTAAAAATTATGCGTTATTTTTATCCTCTTGTGTCATTTGTTCTTTGAGTGCAGACAAGGCTTCTAAATCACCGAGCGTTGTAGTGCTTGTTTCTACTTTCTCGCTTCTCTTCTTTTTCTCTTTATCAGTTTCTTTTTGAGAGGCTTCTTGCTGAGGCTGCTCCTCTATTTGCTGATAAGTTTTGATATGCGAAAGAATGATTTTCTTGTCATCTTTGTGGAAGTCAATCACTGCAAAGTTGAGTTGTTCTCCTATCTCAGGTTGTTTTCCATCTTCTTTCACGAGCATTTTACTGGGGCAGAAGCCTTCAATGCCATAAGGGAGTTCTAAGATAGCTCCTTTGTCGTTTCTTTCTATCAGCGTACAAGCGTGGACAGAACCTACATTAAAGACAGTTTCAAAAGTATCCCAGGGGTTTTCCTCTAATTGCTTGTGTCCTAATGCAAGGCGTTTGTTTTCTATATCTAGCTCGAGCACAATGACCTCGAGTTCTTCACTTACTTTAATAAACTCAGAGGGGTGTTTGATTTTGCGTGTCCAAGAAAGGTCTGATACGTGTACCAAGCCATCAATACCTTCTTCAAGCTCTAAAAAAAGCCCAAAAGTAGTAAGATTACGAACTATACCTTTGTGCTTAGTGCCTATGGCATACTTTTCAATAATGTCTTGCTTAGTCCAGGGGTCTTCTATAAGTTGCTTAATTCCTAGCGACATTTTGCGCTCGTCTCTGTCAAGGGTAAGTACTTTTGCTTCTAGTTCATCACCTACTTTGATAAAATCTTGTGGGTTACGAAGGTGTTGCGACCATGACATTTCAGAGACGTGTATTAGCCCTTCTACACCTGGTATTACTTCTAAGAATGCACCATAATCTGCTACATTCACGATTTTTCCTTTCACATTAGTACCTACTTGAATATCCTCAGCGAGCGACTCCCAAGGGTGGGCGGTAAGTTGCTTCATACCCAGTGAGATACGTCTTTTATCGTCATCAAAATCAAGTACTACTACATTAACCTTTTGGTCTAGCTCAAGCACTTCTTGTGGGTGGCTGATTCTACCCCAGGAAATATCTGTAATATGTAATAATCCATCAACCCCACCAAGGTCAATAAATACGCCGAAGTTGGTCATGTTTTTGATGATACCCTCGAGTACTTGTCCTTTTTCTAGGTTATTGAGGATTTGAGCTTTTTGTTCCTCGAGGTCTTTTTCAATCAATACTTTATGCGATACTACCACGTTATCGTTAGCATAATTGATTTTGATTACTTTTACCTCCATTTGCTTGCCTACGTAGATGTCAAAATCTCTGATTGGTTTCACATCAATTTGTGAGCCTGGCAAGAAAGCCTCAATACCAAATACATCTACAATCAATCCACCCTTTGTGCGACGTTTGACGTGTCCTTCTATAATGCTTTCATCATCAAGTGCAGTTTGGATTTTATCCCAAGCGGTAAGGATTTTTGCCTTACGTCTTGAAAGTACTAGCTGCCCATTAGCGTCTTCTTGTTGCTCAATAAATACTTCTACTTGGTCGCCGGGCTTTAAGTCCGGTAAGTCACGAAATTCAGAAACAGGTACAAGTCCATCTGATTTAAAACCTATGTTCAGGATAACATCTCTTTCTGCAATCCCTACCACTGTGCCTACCACTACCTCTTTTTCGTTAATTTCAGAGAGTGTATTGTCATACATTTTTTCTAATTCGGAACGTTCTGTTTCCGAATAGACTTCACCGAACCCTTTGGTTTCTAGTTTGTTCCAATCAAAATCGTCTTGGGAGTTACTCATAAAATTTTTGGTTATGATGCTACCTTTACCCCGAGCAGTCATAAGGGTTTAATTGTTGTTAATATATTTTGATGAATTTTGTAAGGAAAGACTACTTGTACTATGGTATAAAGAGCCTGTTCTTTGCAAAATGAACTGCAAAGATACAGACTTAAAATGATATTTAAAAATGATTTAAAAATATTTCATACTCTTGCCTAGGTAGGGCTTCCACTCTTCATTGGCTTTGCCCGAAAAGTCGCGCAAAAACATAATAAAAGAAGGCTTAAAAGGTATGCGCATCAGGGGCATTTTAGCTTGTTCGGGAGTACGGTCTCCTTTGCGTGAGTTGCAAGATTTACAAGCCGAGACAAGGTTGTCCCAAGTAGAGCGTCCTCCTTTTGAACGAGGAATGACGTGATCTAGGGTAAGGTCTTTGGTAGAACCACAATACTGACACTTGCCTTCATCTCGTTTAAAAATATTTTGCCTACTCAGCATTACCCCCTTGTAGGGAAGATTTACGTAGCGAAACAAGCGAATGATAGAAGGCATTGGATATAAATCTGATATAGTACGCAGCTTGCCCTCAGAAGATTCTAGTACCATCTCTGCTTTTTTAAGATATACTAAAATGAAGGCCTTTTGTACACTGCAAACTGTCAAAGCTCTGTAATCTTGGTTTAAGATGAGTACCTTCTTTCCGTGCAAACTCATGGTCTTTTGATAATAATTGATATGTTTTTGCTTATAATAAGCACAAAACTACTCCTTTAACGAATAAGTTTTGCATTTTGATTTCAGACCCAACAAAAATAATACAATAAAAATCAAAATACAAAAGAAAGAGCAAAAGACTTCGTATTTTATGCCCACACAAGCAATAACCTCGTGACTTGATAAAAACAGACACACTATGTGTTTACTCAATCTTACAAAAAAGGAGCTACAAATAGGTTGATTTGTGGCTCCTTTGATTTTGCATCATTTGGTTTTACTTTTCAGCCACCTTGACGACGTCCTGGTATTTCACTATCATTTGACCTTGTGTTTACAGTGGTTTCATTTTCTGTGCTTGGTAAGCTGATGCCAAACCGAGATAAAATTGTTGTGATAATTTCGCCCATTTTAGACCTCCTTTCGTTTCGTTTGTAAAATTTTTAATCTATCAAAGGCAAAAATACCTATTTAATTTGATAAACCAATACAAACAGTATTTTTTTGTAATAATTCGCCATAAAATATTTTAAGTTTAATTATTATATCAAAATATTTTCACATTTATTTTTGCACTTCAAAAGTGCGTGATAAAAACTTCTGTGAAAAATCGCTCTAAAACAAATCTGAAATCAACCGTCCTAAATATGAGTTTACTCTTTTTTTATTAGGACATAAATTATAGATAATTTTCATGTTTTATACGTGGAAATATGGTAAAATCATAATAAATTTAGATTTTTACAATTAACAAATTTATCATTAAACTAAAATAAAAAAATTATGGCAACAATTACTGACATCGAGGGCATAGGTCCTGCCCTAGCAGAAAAATTTAAAAGTGCAGGCATTAATACTGTTGAAAATCTACTCAGTGAAGGTGCTACCAAAAAAGGCAGATCGGCTTTGGCAGAGGCGACAGGCATTGGCGAAGGAAAAGTGCTTGATTTTGTGAACATGGCTGACTTATTCAGAATCAAAGGGGTCGCTAGTCAGTTTGCAGAATTGCTCAAAGCAGCAGGCGTAGATACAGTAAAAGAACTACGCACACGTAATCCTGAGAATCTTCACGCTAAACTTACGGAAGTCAATGCAGAGAAACACCTCACGCGCGTAGTACCTTCTTTGAGCCAAGTAGAGGATTATATTCAACAAGCGAAAGAATTGCCGCCCGTGGTTACTTATTAATTAATTGGCCTGTACTAGAAAATCACAGTGGTTTGCTATCAAATTGTTGTGATTTTCAACCTATCCTTATTATTATTTCTTTCAATAGTATATTTGGCTTAAGAATCAGCTGATACAACGCTTTATTTTTTGAAGTGTGTTTTCTAAAGTTGAATTGATAGATTCTACTGAAAAGTTCTTACAGCCTCATGATAAATCAGCAATTTGCCCAAAATGCTGTAACTTGCTACAATTTTTATAAGTAAAACGCAACATCTTTGTTGTAGCCGCTAAAATCTAATACTTGTATGTATATAATAAGTCTAAGTATGCTATTGGGAATATTTTTTTTGCCACGGAAGTTGTCTGTTGCCAAAAAATAGATAGCCTATACCAAGCACTCAAAACAGTAGTTGATAATTCTCTAAAAGCTACTATTTTAAATGATTTAAGTCTTGAATACACTTATTCTGATGCAAAAGAAGCCGAAGATTTTGCATTGCAAGCATTAAAAATAGCTAAAAAGTATCAATTGGAGGAACAAGAAGCAAGTGCGTACAATCATTTTGGGCTGATTTATTTAAATCAAAATAACTACTACCAAGTCTAGCGTTTTTTCAGCAATCTCATCAATTGTTCAAAAAAATCAATAAGCTAAGGAATGAATAATAAATAATTTGTACAATTAGGGCAAAATAGTATA
>CAYZQI010000012.1:0-53729 GCA_964480455.1 uncultured Cytophagaceae bacterium | reverse complement strand
TGAAAAACAAAACTATAACTTTTTTGTACAATTTATTTAAGTTTCTTTACTTAGTATTGCAAAGCAAGTTTTTTAATTAAATTAAAACAAAAAATCCACTATGTTTTTTTCAAATTTGTGTAAAAAAGCGTATTTCTACGTGTTTTTTTTCGGTTTTTTTGTCTTTCAGCCCTTGTTGGGGCAAGATTTAGAAGCACTGTATGCGGCAATGCAAGAGAAAGCAGCAGCTGAAAATTATGTGGAGGCACTGGAGGTAGGCAAGCAGGCGATTCCCTTGGCTTTCAAGGAATGGGGCTTGGAAAGCCCTAATTTAGGCTTCTTTATGTTTGAATTGGCTCAACTGTATGAAGCAACAAAGGAGAATGTTTCTGCTGATACCTGCTATGTTCGAGCGGTAGAGATACTTGACAATTCACTCGGAGAGAGAGATGAGAATACACTGAAAGTACTTCATCGACAGGTAAAGTTTTATACCAATACTCATCAAGAAGAAAAAGCAAAAAGTACGTATGAAAAAATAAAAAAACGAACATTTTCAGGAAGTAATGACAAAGTTGATAATACAAGTACTGAAATCTTACTTGAGCAAGCCAATCTACAGTTAAAGCAAAGGAACTTTCAAGAGGCGAAGCAAAACTTTCAAGAAGTGCTTGGTATTGCTGTGCAAAGTCCTGCACTTTACCACAAGGCTCTTTACGGCTTGGGGCTAATATATCTCGAGGAAGCCGTTTATCAAAAGGCAGATTCTGCCTTAGGGAAGGCGTGGGAATACCATCAAAAGCATCTTGAGGATGCACAAATTCTTTATAGAGAAAATGCCCTTAACTTGGCAACGGTCTATAAAATCAATCAAAAATATGCCCTTGCCTTGCCGCTGCTTGAGCTTGGGCGAGACCTTGCAGCAAAATACGATACTACTTTACTGCCTGCCCTAGATTTGCAACTGGGAGAGGTGTATTTTGCGCTTGGGCAATATCCCGAAGCTGAAAAAGCACTTTTACAAAGCACCCAAAAAGCACAAGAGGAAGTACTTTGGCAGACCTGGCTTCTCTTAGGCAAGACACAAGCTGCACTGGGGAAAATTGCTGAGGCGGACTTGAATATGCAACAAGCGCAAGACTTGGCTAAGAATGTATTAAAAAATGAGGCTTATCTCAGCCAAACATTGCACGAATGGGCTACACTCAAAGCCAATCAAGCCCAATACAGTCAAGCCGCTGAACTTTTCAAAGAAGCACTGCTACTCCGTAAAAATCAACAAAACCAGCAACCTGATGGTTTTTTGCAAACTGCCTTGAATTTGGGGGAGGTCTATTTGGCTACGCAACAGTATGTAGAGGCACTTTTGCTTTTCCAAGAAGCACAAGTTTTTGCTGAAAAGCAATCGAGAAAGACGCAATTGGCAGCACTCGAGGAAAAGATGATTAAAGTGTATTTGCTTCAGAAAAATCATCAGGCGGCTGCTCCCTTGTTAGAGAAAATATTGCAAAGCAATCAGCAAAACCTATCCTTGGAATTGCTGTTGGGCTTGGTAGAAGTTTATCTATCTCAAAAACAATACGAAAAAGCACAAGCTATGTGTAGCCAAGCCCTTGCTGCGGAGGGGCTTTCCTTTGAGCAGTCGCTGAAATTAAAAGAAAGGTTGGCAGAGATACACTATTTGAAAGGAGAAAGTACACTTTCAGCACAGATTTATGCAGAATTGGTACAGTTGCTAGAAAACAAAAAAAGCGAAAATCCAATGTTGTATATCTTCGCTATAAAAAATCTAGGAAGTATTGCTAAAAACCAAGCACGCTATGCAGAAGCTAGTCAGCTTTTTGAGCAGTCCATCAAGGTAGCAGGGACTTTTTTGGGTGATAATTCATTGAAATATGCTGAAATCATAGAGGAAAAAGCTTTGCTTTTGCAGAGCCTAGGCAGTTTTGAAGCCGCAGGCAAACTACACCAACAAATCTTCCAAATCCGCCAAAACCAACCTGACAATGCCTTGGCGTTGGCTATAAGTTATGATAACTTGGGGCGTTTGCAATGGACATTGGGCAGCTATGTTGCCGCTGATACCTTGTTAAGAAGTGCTTTGCAAATCAGAACTGCAAAGCAGGGAACTGCGCACCCTCAATATGCCAAGACGCTCAATTACTTGGCTTCGCTTTACAAATCTATGGGTAAATGGGAGAAATCAGGCAAAATGCTTGTGGAGGTAACTCAAATTTATGCACAAACGCTTGGGGCAAGTCACCCCGACTATGCCAGTGCACTGAACGGGCTGGCATACGTGTATAGAAAAGACCAACAACCCGATAAGGCCGAACAGTTGCTCAAGGAGGCACTCAAAATACGTGAAAAAAGTTTGGGAAAACAACACCCCGACTATGCTACTTCGCTGGATAATCTCGCCAATTTGTACAGCGCATTGGGGCAGGCGAGCCTTGCCCAGCCATTGCAAGAAGAAGCTAAAAATATTCGTGAGCAAGTCTATGGTAAACAGCACCCTGCTGTGGCTGCCTCTTACAACAACTTGGCATTGCTGGAAGAAAAACTAAATCATTTGGCAGTTGCCGAGAAATATTATCAAAAAGCACTTGACATTTTCAAGGTGAAATATAGCACCCGACACCCCGACTATCTCCAAACTGCCAATAACCTCGCTTTGCTTTATCAAAAACAAGAAAACTATGAAAAAGCACAAGTTTTATTTACGGAGATGATGGAGCAGGTCATTTTTCAGATAGAAAACACTTTTCCAGTGTTGAGTGAAGAAGAAAAAAAGAATTTTTATGTTTATCATCGCCCTTTGATAGAAAATTATTTGGTGTTTGTGGCAAATGTATATGAACGCAATAAACACAATCTGAGCAGCCCTATACAAGAAATGCTTTGGCAAGGCTATACCCTGCAAGTGGCTACCAAAGGTATGGTACTCAATGCAAGTCAGCGGCAGCTCGAGCAGCTCAAAGCCACTAATCAGTCAGAAGTGCAAAATGCCTTTGCTACTTGGCAATTGCAAAAAGATAAACTAGCCAAAGCCTATTATTTGTCATCAGAAGAATTGAAAAAAGCAAAAATTGACCTTGTGCAGCTAGAGCAAGAGGTACAAAACCTTGAAAAGACCTTGGGAGTATATGCAAATCAATTTCAATCTACTTTCAGACCTGAATATCCTGAGGGCAAGAAAATATGCTCACTGTTAGAGCGCAATGAAGTATTGATTGAAATGGTGCGCCTCAAAACTCAGCAAGACTCTGTGATTTATGTTGCTTTTGTGCTGCAAAATCAGGAAGAAAATCCCCTGCAAATGGTGATGCTGAAAGATGGAATTGAATTAGAAAAGAAATATTTGAGAGCTTACAGAAACAAAATACAGTCAAAAAAAGATGACCTAGCATCGTATAAGCATTTCTGGCAAGCACTCAGTACAGTACTTGACAGCACCAAAGCCAATCAGAAAATTTATTTTGTAGCTGATGGTGTCTATCATCAAATCAATCTTCTGACTTTGCTTAATCCTGAACACGGTCAGTATTTATCGGAGGAGGTTGAATTGGTTTTGCTGAACAATGCAAGAATCATTGAAAAAATCAAACAAGACCAAAACAGCCCAGCAAACCTTGAAAATCCAAGGGCATTTTTGATGGGTAATCCTACTTATAAAATTGACAAGACCAGTGAACCCACTACTTGGATTGGGCAGATAGACTTTCCACAGCTTGCTGGTACTGCCTCAGAGGTAAATTATATTACCAAACAACTCAAAGAGGCAGGTTATCAGACGCAGGTTTTTATGAAAGAAGAAGCCAAGGAGGCAAATCTAAAACAAATTAACAAACCTACGCTGATGCACATTGCTACGCATGGCTATTTTATAGATGCAGAAGATTTTGAGGCAATCAGAGATAATCAAGAAGATAAAGAAGAAAATTCAAGCAGTGGCTTACTCAAACTTGACCTCAAAAATAGCGAAGCAAAAATCAATGCCTTGCTTCGCTCGGGTATTGTGCTGGCTGGGGTAAATGATGCAAGTTCTTTTGATGCAGAAGACAATATCTTGACTGCACTAGAAGCAAGCAATCTTGATTTGAGCCAAACTGATTTGGTGGTGCTTTCTGCTTGTGAAACGGGCTTGGGTGATGTACAAGTAGGAGAAGGCGTATATGGTTTGCAAAGGGCATTAAAACTGGCAGGTGCAAAGCACATTTTACTTTCGCTCTGGAAAGTAGATGATGAAGCTACTTCGGGACTGATGCGTTTGTTTTACAGCGAGTTAATGCAGCACAAAGACCCTGTAAGTGCTTTGCGTGCAGCACAAGAGAAGCTACGAGAGGAATTTCCAAAACCTTATTATTGGGGTGCTTTTGTATTGGTGAGGTAAGTGCAGCCCTTTTTACATTTCGTTTTCAAAAAATACCATAGAATTGTAAAAATCCTTAACCTAAGTGCTTTATGTGCAAAAGGCTAAGGATTTCTACAGAAGCATAACGAGTAAAAATCGTCTTTACTTCACCACTTTCATCAACTCTTCTACAGCACGCTCTAGCTGCTGGTCTTTGCCTTTGCTGATGAGGTGGGCTTCATTTTTAACGACTACATCAGGCACAGTTTGATTGTTTTCAAGCCATTCGCCTTTTTTATTTTTGGCACTCACAGGCACAGAACCCCATCTTGTAGCTCCATCTTGTAGCATTTCCCAGCCTGCAAAGCTACAAGTGCCGGGCACAGGCATACCGATTGTTTTACCAATGTTGAGGTCTTGGTAGCCGCAAGCAAAGCAATGCCCATCGCTATAATTTGCCTCATTAAACATAGCTACTGAAGGTTTTGTCCAGCGGAAGGTAGGTTCATACCCTACCGAGCGGCTCTCAATGGCATAATCTAAGAATTTCTCTCCTGTAAAAAACATTGCCAAATCTGATACCAAATCACCTCCACCATTGAAGCGTGTATCTATAATCATGCCTTTGGTATCGTGAAATTTACCCATTACTTCTTCATAAACTGTGCGGTAAGGACCATCACTCATTCCTGGGATATGTACATAGCCCAATTGCCCATTGCTGAGGCGTGCCACTTCCTCTTGGTTTTGGCGTACCCAGCGTTTGTAAAGTAGGCGGTTTTCTTGCCCTAAACTAATGGGCTTAAGCGTAATTTGATGCTTGGCTTTTGTGTTAGGTTCAAATACTTCTATCAATGTCAATTGGCCTGCCTTGCGGTTGAGTAGTTTGGCGATGTCTTGGTTATTGCCAATTGCTTCACCGTCTATACTTTCTACAATCATACCTATTTTCAAGGGGCTATTAGCTTTGTCTAAGGGACCTCCTTGCAAGATTTCAGCAATGCGGATACCCTCGCCAGTATAGTCATAATCCATCAAAATACCCAAGGAGGCAGTATTATCAGCATTTTCGCTACGGGCATTGTACCTTGCGCCACAGTGCGATACATTTAACTCGCCCAGCATCTCAGAAAGCAATTCTTCAAAATCATAGCCCGAACCAATGGCTGACACTTTTGCGCCATAGGCCTTGCCCAGAGCCTCCCAATCAGCTCCGTGCATATCAGAGATGTAAAACATGGTCTGTGTACGGCTCCATACGTGGTCAAACATTACTTTACGCTCGGCTGCCACATCAAGGTTGAGTTCGCTTTGTATGTTGATGCTTTCACGTTTGAAAGATTCGGGGTTGATTTTAGACAAACGCCCATCTGAAAGCAAAAAGAGCGTTTTCATTGCTTTGTCCCAAGCCAATGCCCCATAACCTGCATTAAGAGTGAGCTCCATTTTGGTTTCTTTGGTGCGGAGGTTGGTACTCCAAAGGTTGAGTCCTTTTTCAAATCTTGCCAAATAAAAAATCTTTTCTCCATCTTTTGAAAGTACTGCATCAGAGAGTGAAGAAGAATGAATGGTGAGCCTTGCTTTACGGTCTTCTAAGCCTTCGAAATCAAAGACAAGGGCTTTGTCTTCTGCTTTTTTATCCTTGGCATCTTTCGCTTTGTCGTCAGTTTCTTTATTATCTTTTTTCTGCTTTTCTTCTATTTCTTTAAGCAGTGCAAAATCTTCTTTGTTGAGGTTGAACCTATCCCAAGCAGCTTGGTCAAAAAACATAGTATAAACATCAGCTTGCTTACTGCCCGAGTTGGCATAACTACGCAAGCCATCTCTTGTACTGAACCAAAGCATTTGCTTGCCTTCGTTTACCCATTTTGGGCGGAAATCAGCATAACCGCTTTGAGTAAGGTTACGCATTTTTTGTGAACCATCGGCAGAGAGTAGCACTACTTCACCATTGGACATCACAGGGGAGTATTCTGCCAAAATCCAACGGCTATCTGGGCTCCAAGTGAAGTACTGGTCGCCATCGCCCATATAAAATAGCTCATTGGGTGTGAGCAAAGTACGGTTTTTTTTACTTTCTATGTTGTAAATCTTGAGTGAGCGGCGATTCTCAATGTAGGCAATTTCTTTGCCATTGGGAGAATACTCAGGCATATAAGCATCGGGGGAGTCGCTGATAAGGCGTTCTTCTTTGAGCAAAGTAGCTGCATAAAAATAAGGGTCTTCCTTGCGTGTTTTTTGTACCTGAATGATTTGCCACCCTCTTTGACCTTCACGTGCAAAGAGTAGGCTATTGCCATCAGGTGAGAAACTCACAAAACGCTCCTGCTCAGGGCTATTGGTGATGCGCTTGGTCATGTTGCCATCTGTACTTGATACAAATACTTCGCCCCGTACAATGTAGGCGATTTCTTTGCCACTAGGCGATACGGCCATTTCACGTACATTGCCTGAGATAGGTACGATTTGGCTTTGGTTGGATTTACTATCAAAATTGAGTTGAATAGTTACTTTCTGTGGCTGCCCTCCTTTTGCAAGGGTGTAGAGGTTGCCATCATAGCTAAAGCAAAGTGTTCCTGTATTGCGGGCTAGGCTAAGGTAGCGAACAGGGTGTGTTTTGAACTGCGTGATTTGCTGTTTTTGGTCAGGATTACTCAGGTTGAGCTGATGCACATTGAATGTGCCACTTTCTTCATTTAAATAATAAATACTTTGCTCACCAACATCAAAGAGCGGGCTGCGGTCTTCACCTGCGAAGCTAGTTAGCTGGGTATGTTTTTCTTTACCTTGCTCATAGAGCCAAATATCACGTGTGATGGCAGATTGATGGTATTTGCGCCAAATATTTTCGCCTCCTTTTTTGTCGTGATAAATCATCTTTTTGCCATCTTTACTGACTTGCACTTCTTCGGCAGGTACTGTCCAAACCTGCGAGACACGCCCACTTGTAATGGGTACTTGGTAGAGTTCGGGCTGCGAGCCTGTAGGGTACTGACGGTGGGTAGCAGCATCTTGTCTTTGCCCTCCAAAGATAACCTGCTTGCCGTCTGCACTGAAACAGTGGGGATACTCTGCGTTGGAGTGAAAAGTCAGGCGAGTAGCTTCACCTCCTTTGGCAGGCATCACAAATACATCAAAATTCCCAAAACGGTCAGAGGCAAAAGCAATGTATTTGCCATCAGGCGACCACACAGGCATAAAATCATGTGCTTCATGGATAGTGAGGGGAAGAGCATTTCCTCCTGAAGCGGGTACTAAAAATAAATCGCCTTTGTAAGCAAGGGCAATGGTCTGCCCGTCTGGAGATATGGCCGAAGAGCGAAACCAATTCTTGCTCACTTCTTGAGCTTGAAGGTGGAAAGATGATAAGCCTAGTAAGGCATAAAATACAAAGTGTAGTATTTTGTTCATAGTTATTTATACCGTTTTTTGTTAAAAGGTAAAACTAATGAACATCTTAGAATTAGAAGGTAAGTAAAGTGTTAAAATCTCTCACTTAAAGGGTGGTTTTTATACCCAAACCAAATTGGTTTGGGAAATGGGGCTACTGAAAATCCTTGAAAATCAAGGGAATTAAATCCTGTAAATCCTCAAATCAAGTGAATCTTGGTATAATAACACGTCAAGTGTCATACCATCAAGTAATTCCTACCTGAGATGTTCAAGGGGGGAGCAACTTAAGCATAACAATTAGGCATTTTAAGCCCTTTTCTTTGCCTGATTGATAAAATACTGTATGGCAAGTTCATAGCCATCAAAACCTAAACCAGCAATAATCCCTACGCAGCTTTCGGCTAATTGGCTTTTTTGGCGATATTCTTCACGGGCATATACATTAGAAATATGTACTTCAATAGTAGGACTCTTTACTGCACTAATGGCATCTTTCAAGGCAATGGAGGTATGTGTGAGTGCGCCTGCATTCAAGATAATTCCATCATAATCAAAGCCTACTTCATGAATTTTATCAATTAAATCTCCTTCA
The DNA here is from genome assembly GCA_964480455.1 of uncultured Cytophagaceae bacterium. Taxonomy (GTDB): domain Bacteria; phylum Bacteroidota; class Bacteroidia; order Cytophagales; family Microscillaceae; genus JAABSX01. The sequence continues at coordinate 45,411 of CAYZQI010000012.1, read as the reverse complement.
TGGTTAGATTGATAGTAATTGATTCTGATGATAGGATATTTGCTTTTTAAATCTTTAAAGTAATCTTCAAAATTGGCAGTGCCATAGATTTCGGGCTGGCGTTTTCCTAGCAAGTTGAGGTTGGGTCCGTTGATGATGATAATTTGCATTGTGTCTTTAGAGTTTAAATGATTCAACTAGATGTTGAAACAAAATTAAAGATTGCTTTTTAATATAAAAAATTGCAGCAAGTTTCTTGCAAAACTATATTAAGATAATGCTACCTACTCGATTATCTTTTCAAAAAAAGATAATTATTTCTGTTCGTAAATATTCTTTTTCTTAGAAGTTGTGATATTTGCAAGGCAAAGAATTTTCTATTTTTTTTGAGAAATAAATTACTCAAACACAATTAATTGACATGAAATACTACCAAATGATGATTTGTGGATTATTTTTTGGCCTATGTGCCTGCCAATCAGAGGTAAAACAAGCCACCAACAATACCACACAAACGCGCTCAAAAGAAAACACAGAAAAGCCATCAACTCAAGACAAAAAAGCAAGTATTGTATTTTTTGGTAATAGCCTGACAGCCGGCTTTGGCTTAGAACCTGAAGAAGCCTACCCACAGTTGATTCAAAATAAATTAGATTCTCTGGGTTTTAGCTATGAAGTAATCAATGCAGGGCTAAGTGGCGAAACTACTGCGGGCGGAGTAGAGCGAATAGATTGGATTTTGAAACAACCCGTAGATGTATTTGTGCTAGAACTTGGGGGCAATGATGGCTTACGAGGCATAGACCCCAAAGAAACAGAAAAGAACCTAGGTATTATCATAGACAAGGTACGCAAGAAATACCCTAAGGTAAAAATCCTTTTAACAGGCATGGAAACACCACCCAATATGGGTCAGGGTTATGTGAAAGATTTTCGTGAGGTGTTTCCTAAAGTTGCTCAAAAAAAGGAAGTAGCTTTTATGGAGTTCCTACTCAAAGATGTAGGAGGTATTGCTAAACTCAATCAGCCAGATGGCATACACCCTACTGCGGAGGGGCAAAAAATAGTAGCAGAAAATGTTTGGGTATCTCTCCAACCACTTTTAGAGAAGGTTTAGGAGTGGTTAGTTGTTAATTGTCCATTGTTAGCTAAGTTAACTAACTAATTATCAGTATTTCATATTTAAAAGTATTGGAAGTTGTTTTTTGTATTTTCCTTAACAATTATTTTTAAAATCATAGCAACAGTACTATAGTTTGCAAATACTTTCGTTTAGTTGAGCTTAGGTAAATTGTATTTTACTCGGATATTCTCTATTTCAGTAAGTGATAAACCTGTTACTTTTTGAATAAAGTCATCGCTCATTCCTTCTTTGAGTAGGTTTACAGTTACTGCTTCTCTTCCTTTTATTTCACCTTCCTCAAAAGCAGTATCAAGGGAGTTTTTAAGGTCTGTGTAGGTTTTGAGACTACTTTGGTATTCATTGAGTTCTTCTGTGGAGTAAGAAGCAATCTTGGAGGTCGCAAATACTTTCATAAATATTTTGTCTTTAAGTTCTTTGGGTATTCGGTCTAGTTTGGGTAAATTTTTCAAGAGATACAGCCATTTTTCAAAGTGATTTTTAAGGTCTTTGAGTTCTTTATTAAAATTAGGCATCTCTAAGTAGATAAACCGTAATTTATCATAAAAAATTCTCTTGTCTTCGGTATCTGTGAGCATAATATCGTGCTTCACTTTTTTCTTTTTGCCCTCCTCTCCCTCAAAATTAAAATCCATGACAGCAATAGAATAGACTCTCTTTAGCTCATAATCCCAAGCGTAGTTGTCTTTTTTTGCATCTTTGCGGGCTTGAGTTTGTATCGGGAAAGTACAGTAATACAAGGTTCTGTCTTTGTGAGATACAAGTTCCCTTCGGGACAAGTCTGCATTTCTACAATAAACTTGTCGCCGCTTTCGGTTTCGCAATACAAGTCAAAGATGGCTTTTCTATCACTTTCAGTGCGCCCTAGATGCTCATTTTTGAGGTAGGTAATGTCTTTGATATGTTCTTTTTCAGCGAGTAAGGCATTCAAGAAATCTATAAGTAAATCTTTGTTTGCTTCTTCGCCAAAAAGCTTCTTAAAACCAAAATCTGTAAAAGGATTGATGTATTTTCCTAAGCCTTGATTCATTTTGTACTGTGTTTTGATACAAAGATAAGATTTTTTGATGGAAATCATTTTATTCACTTTTCCATACCTCAAGTTAATAAAAATAAAATTTTTTCAAGAACTTCATCTTCTTTCTAATTTTTTTATGATATTTGCTGACTATTAGTCATTTTTTGAATTTTATTCATTATTTGAACGATAGAAACTTAAGACATACCTAAAAACATTTTTTACCCTCAGAAAAAGGGTTTTTTTGAGATGAAGAAAATAGCAATCATAGGTGGAGACGGCATAGGCCCAGAAGTTACTGAATGTAGCCGCCAAGTATTAGAAACACTTGCCAGCCTGCACGAATGGAAAATAGAATTTAAAACTGCCCTTATGGGTCATACGGCAATAGAAGCTACTGGAAATCCCCTTCCTGATGAAACCCTAGAAATCTGCAAGCAGGCAGATGCTATTCTGTTTGGTGCTGTGGGGCATCCTTATTATGATGACAACCCTCAGCTCAAAGTGCGTCCCGAGCAAGGCTTGCTCAAAATCCGCAAAGAATTAGGCTTGTATGCCAATGTACGCCCTATCCAAGTTTTCCCCGAGTTGCGCGAAGCCTCTCCTTTAAAACCTGAAATCGTGGCAGGAGTTGATATTGTATTTTTCCGTGAACTAACAGGGGGAATTTATTTTGGGCAACCCAGAGAGCGGCAAAACAATGGCGACACTGGGCTAGATACTATGATTTATCATCGCTACGAAGTAGTGCGCATTGCACGCAAGGCATTTGAGGCGGCTATGCAGCGTAGCAAAAGACTTTGTTCTGTGGACAAGGCAAACGTGCTGGCATCTTCTCGCCTTTGGCGCGAAACAGTCAATCAAATTGCAGAGGAATACCCCGAGGTACAACTGAGCCACATGTTTGTGGACAATGCTGCTATGCAGCTCATCAAAAATCCCAAGCAATTTGATGTAGTGCTTACGGGCAATATGTTCGGAGATATTCTTACAGATGAAGCCTCTCAAATTACAGGTTCTTTGGGCATGCTTCCCTCTGCCTCGTTGGGTGATGGCGTAGGTTTTTATGAGCCTATCCACGGGTCTGCTCCCGACATTTCAGGCAAAGGCATTGCCAACCCGATGGCTTCCATTCTTTCGGCAGCCTTGATGCTAGATTTGAGCTTTCAAGATACCACAATAGGCAATCAAATCCGCAAAGCAGTACAGCAAACACTTGCTGAGGGCTACCGAAGCGGCGATATTGCGGATAAGCATACACCCAAAGATAAAATCTTAGGAACAGAAGCTTTAACACAAGAGATTATTAAAAGATTATAAAACTAACTGCCTCCTAGCCTTTCAAACAGCAAGTAATAAATTGAAAGGTAAGAGGCTCATTCATTATGCAAGACAACAGAGTATTTATTTTTGATACCACATTGAGAGATGGCGAACAGGTGCCTGGATGCCAATTGAGCACTCTAGAAAAGGTCATGATTGCCCAAGAGCTCGAGGCACTTGGCGTAGATGTGATTGAAGCAGGATTTCCTATTTCAAGTCCTGGTGATTTTAACTCGGTCGTAGAGATTTCTAAGGCAGTAAGTAAGCCTATTATTTGCGCACTCTCTCGTGCCGAAAAATCAGACATCAAAGCCGCTGCCGATGCCTTACAGTTTGCCAAAAAGAAGAGAATACATACAGGCGTAGGGGCATCAGATTACCATATCAAACATAAATTTAACAGCACCAGAGAGGCTATCTTACAAAAAGCTGTTGAGGCAGTAACTTACGCCAAATCGCTGGTGGGTGATGTAGAATTTTATGCCGAAGATGCAGGGCGTGCTGATTGGGATTTCTTGGCGCAGATGGTAGAAGCTGTCATTTACGCTGGGGCTACGGTGGTCAATATTCCTGACACGACAGGCTTCCGATTGCCCCACGACTATGGTGCTATGATAAAATACCTCAAACAAAATGTAGCGAATATTCACAAGGCAATTATCTCGGTGCACTGCCACAACGACCTAGGGCTTGCTACGGCTAATGCCATTGCAGGGCTACAAAATGGCGCAAGGCAAGTAGAAGTAACTATGAACGGCATAGGCGAGCGTGCCGGAAATACCTCTCTTGAAGAAGTGGTGATGATTCTTAAAACACATAAAAGCCTCAACCTACACACTGGTATAGACACTCGCAAACTCTACCCTCTGAGCAAGCAAGTATCAAGGTTGATGCGCATGCCCATTCAAGCCAACAAAGCCATTGTGGGTAGAAATGCTTTTTCGCACTCCTCTGGGATTCACCAAGACGGCGTGCTAAAAAACCGTGAAAACTATGAGATTATTGACCCCGAAGAAGTGGGTGTGGCACAGTCTTCTATTTTGCTGACTGCACGCAGTGGCAAGCACGCCCTCAAGCACCGCTTAGAGCAGCTAGGCTATTTTTTTTCAAAAGAAGATGTCGCTGAGATTTATCCTAAATTTTTAGAAATGGCAGATAAAAAGAAAGATATTCAAGATGAAGATTTACTTGAACTTGTAGGCGACCACAAAGGAGAGCGCAAAGTGGAATTGCTTGATTTTAATATGAATATCTGCAATAAAACTGCACCCAAAGCCGATATTCGGCTACGCTATAAGGGCAAAGAATTTACCCAAACGGGCAAAGGGAAAGGCCCACTTGATGCCGCTTTTTCTGCCATCAACGAAATTGTAAAAATGCCCGTCCGTTTGGAAGAATACCAGCTCCAATCTATGAATGGTGGCAAAGACGACATTGGCAAGGTGCATCTACAACTTTCGCACGAAGGGCAGTTTTATTATGGCTTTGGGGCTGATGATGATATTATTCTAGCTTCGGTTTATGCTTATATAGATGCCCTCAACAAAATAGCAGGCTGGTAAGGGCAACCAATGCTTGTTTTTCTTAAAATAAAAATGATTTCAGGAAGGCAATTTAGAAATGATAAGTTTCTCCTTGGTGAGATAAATTTTTGATCAACCTGTCTTGTAACAGATTGACTTGATTTTGCAGTATATTTGCAATGACAGTACTAAAAAAATAATTGAATCAATTAGTAATAGCTAATCTTTATAAATCAACACTCAAAAAATAAGGGATTGTCTGATAATTTCTGCGAAAATATGTAGCAGCGGACGTCCAGTCCGCTGATGTTTATGCTCTGAACGGTATTCAGCGTATCTTATCAAACACTATCACAAAAATTATCAGAGAACTAAATAAGACTGCTTGTCATTTCATTCTTTCTACTTAATCTGGGTCTTAATCCATTCAAAAAAAATAACCTGCCGCCTCACCCATCTCTTCGTAAGTTTATTTCTTTATTCGTAAATACCTCATTACCTTTGAGATGAAAAAAAAACAACACCAAACACCCTATATGACTGCTCATTTGCTCATACAATTTATATTTTGGTACTTAATGCCTTGTACGGCTTGCAAAAATCTAACTGAACAACAGGCTGACCAGGCACTTGGCCACAACCCTAAGCGAGAGTTCAGAGCTTTCTGGATAGTTACCCTAGACAACAAAGACTTCCCCTCGCAACCTGCCTTGAGCAATGAAATGCAACAAGAAGAACTCCGAAATATTTTAGATTTTCAGAAAAAGCAAGGTATGAACGCTGCTATTTTCCAAATTAGACCCAGTGCCGATGCTTTTTACCAAAGCCAGTTAGAACCTTGGTCTGAATGGCTGATGGGCGTGCAAGGGCAACCCCCAGCACCTATGTATGACCCTCTTGCCTTTCTGATAGATGAATGTCATAAAAGAAATATGGAACTGCACGTGTGGCTTAACCCCTACCGCGTGGTCTATAATACTGAGGTAAGCGATGTAAAAGCACAACCGCTCTTAAAAAAACACCCTGAATGGCTCATTACCTATGGCAAGCATACACAGCTTGACCCAGGGCTGCCCCAAGTGAGGCAGTACATCACCCGTGTTATCTTAGATGTAGCGCGCCGCTATGACATAGACGGCGTGCAGTTTGATGATTACTTTTATCCGTATAAAATCTGGAAAAAAGAATTTCCCGATGAAGTAACTTTCAGGAGGTATGGACAGGCGTTTAGAGATAAAAACGACTGGCGCAGGCACAATGTCAATCAAATGATAAAAATGGTACACGATAGCCTTCAAAAGACAAAACCGCATGTGAAATTTGGTGTCAGTCCAATGGGGGTTTGGCGCAACCGCAGCGATGACCCAAGAGGCTCAGACACGCAAGCGGGGCAACCTAGCTATGATTACCTCGCGGCCGATGTACTCACTTGGATTCAAGCAGGCTGGATTGATTACATCGCACCACAGCTTTACTGGAGCATAGGCCACCCACGCGCCGATTATGCCACGCTCGCAAAGTGGTGGAGAAAGCATACCTATGGCAGACACCTCTACATTGGGCAGGCTTTCTACAAAATAGCTCAAGATGACGATAAAAACTGGTACAAAAGTAACGAACTTCTCAATCAGTTACGCCTTAATCGAGGCATACCTGAGATTTCGGGAAGCATCTTTTTTAGAACCAAAAACATGATGCAAAACCCTCGTGGCGTAATGGATAGTCTCCGAACACAGTTCTATCATACCCCCGCACTCATTCCTACTATGCCTTGGAAAGACAGTATTGTGCCCAATCCACCACGCCGCTTGCGCAAAATTAATACACCCAAAAGAGTATTGCTCAGATGGGAGCCTCCTAAAGCGGCAAAAGATGGTGAACAAGCAAGCTATTATGTAGTTTATAGGTTCAAAGAAGATGAAAATCCCGATTTATCTTCCTCAAAATACATCATTAGTGTTCAAAAAGAAACGCAGTACATTGAAAAAGTACAATCAATTAAAGAGCGGTACATCTATGCCATTACTGCATTAGACCGCCTTCACAATGAAAGTGAAGCAACTTTTATAAGATTGACACAGTAAATTATGTAATATTACACAGACTTTTAAGTAAAAAATTAATTTATCAATGACTTAATATAGCCCATGAAGCCCTATGCTACTTACACACTTGAAGGAATTATCTGGAAGATGCACATAGATACTAGCACAGATAGCCTTGCTCTAGAGACTAGGAATGAAACCGCTTGGCAGGTCGCTTTCGCTTGGATAAGTCTAGCCGATGCAAGGCTACACTGGGAAAACTTCACCCTAGAAGAAAATTGGTGGATAGGGTTGGTGAGTGCTTACCAAGGCATTTTACTTTTTCACCAATTTCCACAAGCAGAGCGCCCTGAGCCAAAAGGCATCATAGCATTGGATAGCATACAAAAAGAAGTAATTTGGCAACTCCCTGATTACCAACTACATAACCAATACAAAGACCAAATATTAGCACAATGCAAAGAAGGTGAAAACTTTGAGTATCACCAAATTGACTTGCAGACAGGTAAAATCAACCCAACGCCTAGCCGCGATTTCTTACATCAATTTACCCAACAAGCACAAAAAGGGTTCATCTACCCTCAACATTATAAAGAAAGTACAGCCTACTTCGATACAGTGGCTGAATTTTTGAAGCAAGTTATTCAGATAAATCCAGTACAAGCCATTGATTATATGGAAGTTAATAATTACATAATAATTAATTATTTTTACGAAAAAGATAGCAAAATCCAAAATAATCTACTAATTTTAGATGACAATGTACGAATATTGCTACATCAACAGTTAATGAACCAAAACAAAGGAATTGGCTTGGATACTTTTTTTGTATATCAAAACTATTTATTTTTTATCATAGAAAAATGCCAACTAAAAATCTATCGTTTTTGACAACCTTAAATAATTACAATACTATGAAACTAAAGCACATTATACCCATAGCTCTGATGATGGTCTTGAGCATCACTACTGCCCTTCAAGCCCAATCACTCAAAATAGAAACTCACGACAACCAAAAATTTATCATCCACACTGTGCAATCTGGTGAAACCTTCTGGCGCATCACACAAACGTACAATGTAAGTGAAGAAGATATCTTCAAATATAATCCTGCCATAGACCGCAAGACCAAAGGACTCAAAAGTGGAGGGGATATAAAAATACCCTATACCGACCCAAAACTGCAAAGTGCCAACACTACCCTAGAAGCTACCAATACACTCACAAAACATACTGTAAAAAAAGGAGAATGGCTCACCAAAATCGCAAAAAAATATGAAGTATCTGTAGAAGAACTCAAAAAATGGAACGCACTAGAAAATGAAATAATCACCCCAGGTCAAGAACTCATCGTGGGGATTGGCAAAAGCAAAGCCCCTACACGCACCAAAACCTCCCAAACTACTGTGGCTAAAAACGATAACAACCCCAACAAAGCCAATACTAACAAAACTCAGACCCTCAAAACAGCTGCTCCCGATGACCTAGTGATTCATACCGTAGAAAAAGGACAAACACTTTTTAGACTTACACAAATCTATAAAGTAAAAGCTGATGAGATAAAGCAATGGAATGGAATGACAGAAGACGGACTCAAAGAAGGACAGAAAGTAAAGATTTATTCTAAAAATGCTACCTTAGCTGCCACTACTACAAATACCAATACCACACAGCAAGGCACACAAGGAAATACCAACCTTGGGTTTCAAGGATTGCAAAACGGTAATACTACCCAACAAGGCACACAAGGAAATACCAACCTTGGGTTTCAAGGATTGCAAAGCGGTAATACCACCCAACAAACCAATACCAATGGAGTAATCTTCACCACACCTACCTTGCCGATACATACGCAATCGCTGGTGCCACCTACACCCGTAAAAATCTCACAAGGTACTACCATCACTACCTTACAAAATAAGTACAATGTACGCAAAACAGACATCCGCTACTGGAACGGTATGCCTGCCAATAGTGATGCACTACGAGAAGGGCAAGTAATGCAAATCTATGAACCTAGAATGCTCTTTCACCCCGTACAAGCAGGCGAAACTATCCAAGGGATAGCTCAAAAATATGATGTAGATGTGGTTCAAATTGAAATTTGGAACAAAGTAAAAAGAGGAACAGGTGCTACAACTTTGATGAATCCAGGGAGAAACCTTGCCATTTATCAGCGAACAGGGCCTAAATTCACGCCAGAGTTCAAAGAGGCATATACTAAAAATATACCCATGGTCGCCAACACAAGTCTATTCACTGTAAACCCTAATAGAGATATGGTACAAAATAACAATCAGTACCAAAACAACAATACTATGGGACAAACGCAGCAACAAAACTTCAATACAAACCAAGGCTTCAACGGACTGCAAAGCAATCAAACAAATAATAACTTCGGTTTTAGTGGACTGCAAAATCAGAATACACAAAGCAACAATAACTTAGGCCTCAACAATCAACAAAACAACCTAGGGCAAAACAACACCCAAACAGCAGGAGGATACCAAACTTACACTGTGCAGCAAGGTGAGTATTTATTTAATGTAGCTCAAAGATTTAATGTAAATATCTCTGAAATAAGAGAATGGAATCAACTGCCAGAGGGTGTAAACCCCGCGCCTGGTTCTGTATTGCGTATCTATCAAACCAATACAGCTAATAACAATGACCCACAAGGCAATAATGGTAATGGCATCAATAACAATGGCGCAAGCAGAGGAGATAATAATAACAACAATATGAACAATAGCAACACAGGAGTTGTAAATCCGTATGCTAATCCCTACCAAACTACTACAAGTTATGGTAACACAAATACTAATACACAACCCAATAATAATAATAACTTGCAAGGAAATAACAACGCTGGCAACAACTATAACTCGAGCTTAGGAACGAATGGCAGTAGCTCACAAACCAACTTTGGTAACTCGGGCTATACCTCAAATACCGACCAGTATATGCAAAACTATGGCTCTAATACAGCAGGTAGTACAAATATAGGTACTGACATGACCGAAAAGGGCTTTGCTGATGTAACTCCTATTCCGAGTAGCAAGACCTTTGCAGTATTGCACCGCACTGCTCCCGTAGGCACACTCATTAACATCAAAAATCCCATCAATGGTAACATCTGTGCAGCAGAGGTAGTGGCAAAGATAAACCCCAATACTGCTAAGGCAGGCGTAATCGTGGAGGTAAGTCAAGCCGTATTTACTCGCCTCGGTGCAATGCCAGGACAGTTGCTACGAGTAGAACTTAGCTATTTATTACAACAAAAAAGATAAATAGCAGACAGATGATGGTTTACTCGGTGATTAGATGGTATGTGGTGGATAAACAGCATCTTAGTTGAATTTACTCACTAATTTACCTTTTAATATGTACTCGCTCAAAATGCTCAAAAAACTGAATACCTCAGTTTTTTGAGCATTGATAAAAAAATGCAAAATCGATTACAAAAAAGCAAACTATGAGAACAAAATTTTTACTTGTCTTTACCATTGGATTATTCACTTTGCTCTCACAAATACACCTTATCTATGCTCAAAAAGTACTTGACAGAGGACTGGCAGAGGTGATTATGGATGGGCAAAACACACAAAAAAATCTGATTTTACACCGTAGTATTAGAGTAGGAACTACCGTAACAGTCAGAAATCCTGCCAATGGGCGCACCACAACCGCCAAAGTAGTCAGTAAACTACCAAGTGTAGGTACAAATGAAAAACTCATTGCAAAAATCTCACAATCTACTTATTATGACCTAAACGCCAGTGGAAAACGATTTGCCTTAGAAATTTACCCCTCCTACAAAACTGCCGCCAACAGCAGCGAAGTAAGCCATGAAGTACAATCTGGGGAAACACTGTATGCCATTTCCAAAAAATACAATGTAAGTATAGAAGAACTCAAAAAATGGAATAACCTAGAAGATGATGTACTCAACCTAGGGCAACAGCTTAAAATCAAAAAAAATCAATAGGCCATTGGCTTGCCAACGCTACATTTGTTTTGTGTAGTTTTTGATGTCTAACTAATGCACAACTCTTTTGAAAATCAAACTTTCTCCTAATTTTACTCCACAAGAACTGCATCACTTCTTAGAAGAAGCCTATCTTCGCCACAACCAGCCTGAGTTCATAGCCAATGACCCTATCTCTATCCCGCACCTGTTTGGCAAAACCCAAGACATAGAGATTATGGGTTTCTGGGCAGCCGTGCTTGCTTGGGGCAATAGACGCACCATCATCAATAAATGCCAAGAATTGATTGAGCTTACTGACCACAGCCCCCACGATTTTATGCTCAATCATCAAAGTTCTGACCTAAAACGCTTCCTGAATTTCAAACACCGCACCTTCAATGCCACAGATACACTCTACTTCATTCACTTCTTCAAGCACCACTACAGCCAATCTGACAGCTTAGAAACAGCCTTCACTATCTCTTTTTCTGAGCAAGCAACTACCGTAGAAACAGCACTTCGTACATTTCACGAGTATTTTTTTAGCCTTGCCGAATACCCCGAACGAACCCGCAAACACATTGCCACACCTGCCCACAACTCTGCCTGCAAACGACTCAATATGTTTCTGAGATGGATGGTACGTCAAGACGACAAGGGAGTAGATTTTGGAATATGGAAAAAGATTAAACCTGCTCAATTGATATGCCCTTGCGATGTGCATGTAGAGCGTGTAGCTCGCAGTTTAGGCTTGCTCACACGCAAGCAGAGGGATTGGAAAACGGCACTCGAACTTACGGCAAATCTCCGACAATTTGATGCCGAAGATCCTGTGAAATATGACTTTGCCTTGTTTGGGCTTGGGGTGGTAGGTGAGCTGTAAAACACGCTACCTCAATCACCGTCATGCGATTTATCATCACCACACATACGCACCACTTTTGGCAAGAACATACCCAGCACCTCTACCAAGGACTGCTGCGCTGCCATTACTGCATGAATGTCTTTGTATGCCATCGGGGCTTCGTCAAGTCCACCTCCAATTAGCTTTATACCAGCCTGTTTTAAGAACTTTTCTACTTCTTTCTTACTCAGCATTGATTTGGCCTTGCTGCGCGACATCATACGGCCAGCCCCATGAGAGGCAGAATTAATCGCATTGATTTGGCCTTTGCCTTTTACAATAAAGCCAGGGGCAGTCATAGAGCCCGGAATGATACCAAGTACACCCTCTCCAGCGGGGGTAGCTCCTTTGCGGTGCACTATGATTTCCTCTCCGTTGCGGTCAAGTTCTTTCCAAGCAAAATTATGGTGATTTTCTACCATCACAAGTGCTTCTTCGGCAAGTGCGGCAGCTACCCGCTCATGAATTTGATGATGACAAGCCGAAGCATAATCGCCTGCAAGGTTCATTGCCAGCCAATACTCTTGTCCTTCTTGCGTATCGAGGTCAAGCCAAGCTAAGTTTTTGGCAGATGGAGGTAATTTACAGACTTTTTGTGCCAACTGTGTATAATGGTGTGCAATGCTTGCCCCAAAGCCCCTTGAGCCTGAATGAGAAAGCAAAGCAGCATATTTGCCCTTGGCTAGATTCAGGGTATTGTGTTCATCTACTATTTCTACAATTCCAAACTCTACAAAGTGATTACCACCGCCAGAAGTACCTATTTGCTGTGCAGCCTTGTCTTTGAGTTGTTTGACTACATTGATTTCATTGAAAATCGGGCTTTCTAGCACAGCGTGGTCTTTAGTTTTCTTGAAAACCTCCTTGCCAAAGCGGGTATTATCTAAGAGTATTTCTTGAAGTTTTGTTGTATTTTTAGCTATAAATTTTTCAGGCAAATCATAGACCGTCAGGCACATACGACAGCCGATGTCCATACCTACACCATAAGGAATGATGGCATTTTTGGTTGCTAGTACGCCTCCAATCGGTAGGCCATAGCCTTGGTGCGCATCGGGCATCAAAGCACCTGCTATGGCTACGGGCAGTTTCATAGCGATTTCCATTTGTTGGATTGCCCCCGAATCTATGCCTTCTGCCCCATAAATGCGGTAAGAGGCACTTTGTTCTTTCAATTTTTTGACTTCATCTTCAGGCTTAGGAGCGAGTAAAATTTCTGACAGACTCGCAAAATGTGGGTCTTTGGTGAAATTACGTGGCTTTTCAAGTACCTTTTTGAACTTTGCCAAAAGGTCTTTTTTTGATTTTTTCCAATTAATTTGCTTGATAATGTTTAAGGCTTCACCAATGGCTGGTCCTTCTACAAAACCAATATCTAGTAAGTCTTTTCCTGTAATAAGCATAATTTGTTTTTATGAATGAAGAAGTCTATTTTTTAATTAGGGTATCAGCAATTAAGCATCTAACCTAAAATTTTATTTTTCGACGCATTTTTTTGGATTTTGATACTAACAAAAAAATAGGGTTGTCTGACAATTTTTGTGGAAATCTGTAGCAGCGGACTTCAAGTCCGCTGGCATTTATGTTCTAAACAGTATTTAGCTCATCTTATCGCACACCATCACAAAAGTTGTCAAAGAATCAAAAGTATTATTAAATACATTGATTCAAATGATTGCAATAAAATACCACTTGTTTTCTGATTCTATGACAATTTTTGTTGGAGCAGTATTGTAAAACAGACTTTAGTTTGTTTGAGTGCTAGAACGGCAGGCTTCAGCCTGCCGTTACAAAATTATCACAAAAATTATCAGAGAGCCTGTTTTTTTGCAGACAAGGGGAATTCTGTTAGTTAGATTTAACGGATAACAAATTAATTTTATTGTTTGTATGGTGGGGGTATCCTCAAAGCCTTATTCTTTCAGCCAAAGCTGAAAGCCTGCTGCAGCCACTTCAAAATCATACCTTTGTCCACCTTTTCGTTGGTTTATTTTGGCTTTGATGCCTTTGGTATGGTTTACCCCAGTATTGTTGCCTATGAGTTTCCAGTTTCCTTCGGGTAAGACAACTTGCGAAAATGTTGCGGCACTTTTGCCTACGTTGATAAGTACCAGTACCTGATTGTCTATCAAATAGCCTAGCTGATGCTGGTCGGCAGGCTCTATGAACTGATAAAAACCATCGGGAATAGCCTCTGCATTTCTGAACACCTTGCCTTTTGGGCTGAGTCTGAACTTAATCAGGCCTTGCCAAAAATCATACATTCCCTTGTAATCACAGGGGGCATTGGGTTTGCCTAGGTTATCCCAGATAAATTGATTGGCAATGCGCATATTGTAAGTATCGCGCTTGCCGTGTAGATAGACTTTTACGCCTTGTTTGGTTTCTTTGACTACTTCCTCTAACACGGCTGCCCCTTTGCTGCGCATCATTTCTGAGCCTCCATGCAGCACTAGCGGCCCCTGCGAGGTAAAAAGCAACAAAGCCGCAATCTTATAATTGTCTTCATCTACGCCGAATCTACCGTCCCAATTTTTGGTCGCAAATTGGTCAGCCAAAGCCCAGTTGTCGTGAATGTCTAAGTAATTGATACCACTCAAAGGGCTTTTTTCCTCAAGAAATTTGTTCATCAAGCCCAGTTTGACACGTTCTCTTTCGTCTGTATTTCCGCCTGCATAGCCACGGTCTTTTTTCTTGTCGTTGGGGTTTGATACAGGTCCTTTGAAAGCATTGCGGGCATCATCTTGAAAAAAAGTAATGGGAGAATCTTCTTTGTACCAATCCCAGGCAGGGTTTGCTTCAAAGTTGGGGTCATTAGAGCCAATCCAGGGCTCTCCATATATAATAATGTCATTGCCTAGGGTCTTTCGGAGTGCAATGAGTGTTTGTTGGTCTATTTGTCCAGCCAAATCAATTCGGAAGCCATCAATACCAAATTCTTCAATCCAATGTTTGCACTGGTCTATGAGCCAACGCTGCACCATGGGGCGGTTTTCGGTTTTGACTTCATTGCCGTATTCGCCTATGTGATTGAGGTCTTTGGTGCGGTAATAATACTGCTTGTCTAGTGCGTTGAAGTGGAAGATAAGGTCCTGCCCGTCCATATTTTCGGCAGTGTGGTTGGGTACAATATCAATAATGACTGCCATATTGTTATTATGAAACGCTTGCACCAAGTCTCTGAATTGATTCCGTTCTTCGCCATGTTCGGTATTCTTTTGTCGGAAGCGTGCTTCTACGGCAAAGCAATGCGAGGTACGGTAGCCCCACTGATAGTTTTCGGTATGAATACCATTTTCAGCCATGTATTTATCTTCTTTGAAAGATTCCTGCCAGTCTTGGTCTTGCCAATGCAGAAACTCCTGCATAGGCATCAGATGTACAGTATTCACCCCCAAATCTACTAAGTAATCAAATCCAATTTTTTGTCCATATTTATTTTTCAAGTCCGTTTTGGTCATTGCAGGGATAGTGCCTTTGAGATTGTTTGAGACGGGCAATAGGTCAGTAAAATCTTGTATATGTACCTCATAAGCTACTACGTCTTGCATCTTGGGTCTGCCATTTTTGAGCGGTGTAGCAGGTTTTGTGCGTTCCCAGACACGGCACTTGCCCCAAGTGTCCATGCTTACACGGGCGTAAGGGTCGGAGATGTGTATGGGATTACTTTCGTAGAAGTGATTGCCTGGGTCGGTGCTGCCATGTACTGTGAAATCGTAGTAAACTCCTTTTAGATTTTCATTGATGAGTGCCTCCCATACACCCTCAGTATCCATTTTCATTTT
Organism: uncultured Cytophagaceae bacterium; assembly: GCA_964480455.1. Classification (GTDB taxonomy): domain Bacteria; phylum Bacteroidota; class Bacteroidia; order Cytophagales; family Microscillaceae; genus JAABSX01. The sequence continues at coordinate 29,723 of CAYZQI010000012.1, read as the reverse complement.
TATTACTTGGTAGGCTTCTTTGTCATCGGCGTGTTTATAGAGATAAAGTTTTAGGCTTTCAGCACGGGGCGAAAACACACGAAAAGTAGTGCTTTTGCCATCTTCACTGATATTTGCGCCTAGCTCTTTGGTAGAGTAAATTTCTCTAAACCAGCCATCAAAATTACAGACTGTTTTGAGCTTATAGGAAGTAATTTCCAGAAAATAGACCCGCTTAATATCTAAGTCTTCGGCAGGTGTGAGGAGGGTTTGTGTGTCAGTATTGGGCAATACATTGGCAATTTTGATTTCCCTGCCTTGGGCATCTGTAAGGCGGTATTCAGTGCTTTGTAGGGGGCGTTCTATACCTTCTATGCTTGCCCAGATGGTCTGCGGGCGGCGTATTTCGGCAAGCAAAGTAGGCGGTTTGATACCTTTCATAAACACCAAGTTGTCGCTGCTTTCGTTGGGTGCAGCAGCAGGAGGGCTATGCCAGTCGCCTTTATTGGTTCTGAACTTAAACTGTGCGCTTGCAGGAATGACCTCTAACTTAGGGTTGTGGATTTTTAAGACCCAGATACCTTCATTTTGTTTCTGGAGGTGCCACTTGGCATCTTGCATGTCTGTACTCCAGCCCCTGAAAGAGCCCGTTACTACTACTTTGGTAGGAGATGGTATTTGGTATTTTTCTTCTGAAAAAATAAAGTAAACATTTTCTTTATCAAGGGCATAGCCTTGCAAAAGGTCTTTTTCGGTAAAAGTTTGTGCTTTCACGGCAATAGAAATCAAGTTAAAAGTAAAAAAACATAGAATAATACAATTATTTATTTTTTGATAAATAGGCATAATTTTGATGTTGTTAGTGTTTTTATTGTTTTTTATGATGACAAAATTAATGCTTTTGAGTTGTTGTGCAATTGAATCTTAGCTTTGTTTTTTCAATACTATTCAAAAAAACTAGCCTCAGCTTTCAAAAAAGTGTTAATACAACTGTTAAATCAAAGAAAAAGACCCTGATACCTTTGCTTTTCTTTAATTTCGTGTTGCTAATAACCCAAATCAAAATAATATGCAGCATAATACTCCCGATGACCTTCCGCCCTTTTTACAAACTTGGCAGCAGATTTTCGTCTTGGTGCTGGGCTGCTTAGGAGGCTTTATTTTGTTTTTGTATTGGTTTTCTACGTGGTATCAATAAAAAGCTACTCAATGTATCATTGGCAGAAAAACCTTGCGCCGTAAACCTGAAACTATCACATGGCAATTATAGATTGGATTGTACTCTTTGGAAGTATTTTTTTGATTGTATTTTATGGATTGTGGAAAAGTCGTAACAATCAGACCGTAGAAGATTATCTCACAGGAGGGCACACCCTGCCTTGGTACACCATTAGCTTATCGGTGATAGCCACACAGGCAAGCGCAGTTACCTTTCTTTCTGTGCCTGGGCAAGCCTACGTGGACGGCATGCGCTTTGTCCTTTTTTACTTAGGCTTGCCTATCTCTATGGTAGTGATTGCAGGCGTGATTGCCCCGATTTACTATCGCTTGCACATCATCACGGCGTATGAATTTTTGGAAAAGAGATTTGATGTAAGAACCCGTGTACTGACGGCATTTTTCTTTTTGATACAGCGTGGCTTGGCAGCAGGAGTAAGCATAGCAGCCCCTGCCATTGTGCTTTCAGTGATTTTGGGTGTGAATATTTTTTGGATAAATCTTTTTATCGGTACAGTAGTAGTGCTTTATACCGTTACGGGGGGCTCTAGAGCAGTAAGCCAGACTCAAAAACTACAGATGATAACCATTCTGATAGGTATGTGTATTGCGGGCTATTTAGTTGTAGCACTGATGCCTAGCGGAGTTTCTTTTGATGATGCTATGTTTTTGGCAGCGCAGAGCGATAAATTCAATACCATGGATTTATCTTTTGACCTCAACAACCGCTACACACTTTGGACGGGGCTACTAGGTGGGTTTTTCTTGCAGATGGCGTATTTTGGCACAGACCAATCGCAAGTGGGGCGTTACCTAGGAGGTACTTCGCTCACGCAGATACGCTTGGGGCTACTTTTTAATGGCATCTTCAAAATCCCTATGCAGTTTGGTATTTTGTTCCTTGGGGCAATGCTGTTTATTTTTTACCAATTTCAAGTTCCACCACTTATCTTCAATACCTCTATCAAAACAAAAATAGAAAATAGCTCTTATCAGCAGGAGTATGCACAGCTTGAGCAGACCAACAAGCAACTTTTTGAAACGCACCAGCAAGAAGCACTTGCCCTCATTGAGGGTAGAAAACAAGGAAAAAGTAAAGAAGTACTTGCAGTACAAAAGCAAAATTACTTGAAAAGCCACGAAGAAGCACGGCTATTGCGCGCCAAAACTGCCCAGTTGATTCAAAAGGCAGAAGGAAAGAACCCGAGCAGAGATTTTAAGCAGAACTTAGATTACATGAATAATCTTGATGCCAATTATATTTTTATTACCTTCGTGATGAAATACTTGCCCGTGGGTTTGGTGGGGCTACTCATTGCGGCTATCTTGATGGCTTCTATGTCCACTACTGCCTCCGAGCTGAACGCACTTGCTTCAACAAGCGTGATAGACATGTATAAACGTATCTTCCGCCCCAATGAAACCGAACACCATTACATGCAAATATCGAAACTCTTTACCTTGTTTTGGGGAGTATTGGCCATTGGCTTTGCACAGCTAGCAAGTCAGTTGGGTACACTCATAGAGGCGGTCAATATTTTGGGTTCATTGTTTTATGGCACTATTTTAGGGATTTTTGTGCTTGCGTTTGCGTTGAAGTGGGTCAATGCACGGGCAGTATTTCTCTCGGGGATAGTGGGTGAGGTCTTAGTTATTTTGACCTATTTAGAGTTTTTTGGCTTTAAAGTAGCCTATTTATGGCTAAATATGCTGGGGTGTATATTGGTTTTGAGTTTGGCACTGCTTTTTCATTTTCTATTTGCTGTGCTCAATGTTAAGAGAATCTAAAACCATTCATCTGATTGATGAGCAGCTATTCCCTATTTTTGCATCAAGCAATGGAGATTGATTTTTCTACCTGACAATAAAAAACTATTTATGGAAATTAGCCTTACTACGCCTGCTTTGTTGTTTCCTGCTATTTCGCTTTTATTGCTTGCTTATACCAATCGTTTTTTGGCGATTGCTGCCCTGATTCGCAATTTACATTCCCAATACAAAGCTAATCCTACGCACAATATCATTGGACAAATCAAAAACCTGCGCCGAAGAATGTTTCTTATCCGCAATATGCAAGCCTTTGGGGTAGTGAGTTTGTTACTATGTGTGCTGTGTATGTTTGTGCTTTTTGAGGGCTACATTCAGCTAGGCGAGCAGGTATTTGGTATAAGTCTTATTTTGTTGATGATTTCGCTGGGCTTATCCGTCTGGGAAATCCAGATTTCTGTCAAAGCTCTCAATATTCAGCTTAATGACTTGCAGGGGCAAGAAGAGGGCAAAACACTTTTGAAGTAAAATACAGATTCTTATTAGGGTACAAATTAGAGATAGGGGAGTTACTTCCTTCGCTTCATGAGTACCTCAAAATCAGCAATCCAGCTTTGTTTGTCTTCATTGCTAAGGTTTTCATCATTTTTAATCCATTGTATTACTTGTTTTATTTCAGTACTTACCTGCGCTTTTTCTCCTTTGGCGAGGGCAGCTTCAAAAGTGTAGTAAGCAAGTTCATAATCTTTGGGGTAGAATGTTCTTCCATATTGATAAATGGCGTGTACAGTTTCATTGTCATTTTTGGTTGCATAGAAGTTAGCTATTGAAAAAATATGTGCAAATGAAGGAACTATGCTTGCCTGATAATATGTGCCGATTTCCATAAAATCATTTTTGAGGGTCTGAAGTGCTTCTTGGGGTTTCAGTGTATCTAGTTTTACAAATAGCCAATCGCTGAGTACATTGGCATATTTTCCAAAATAATCATTCAAGACCTCAGGCACAGAAAGGTTGTAATTTGCCATGTGTCCAGCATATTTATTTTCAAAAGAGTAAGCTTTAAATTGTAAAGGAGGCGTAGTTGCTTCTAAATAAGCCTTTATCTCTAAAAAGTTTTTTAAATAGACTTCCTCCTCTTTATTTTGGCTTCCTGCCGAGTAATAATAATGAAAAGGTTGATTGCTATTTTCAAGGGTTTTTAAGAAAGTGCTGAGGTCTTCCAATTGAAACTTTTTTTCTGTAAAACCACTAAAAGCCCCTGCCACCTGAAAAGAAGCATGGTATTTTGTCATTAGATAACTTACCAAGTAGGCAGTGCGCGAGTGTCCAAGGAGTAAAACAGGGCTACCTGCTTTGTACCTTTCCTTCATTAGGGGGATTAACTCACTAAAAATAAATTGTGACATTTTTTCAATCCCTGCTAAGTTTTCTCCCTCTTGGTATGTCCAAGAAGTTAGGTACAGGCGGTTTTGCATTGTAAAAGGAATGCCTACTACCACAGCTTCGGGCATCTGCCCATGAAAAGTGAGCATATCAATTGTATGGAGGTTATGAGTATGAGTAAAGGTATTGTAACTATCAAATAAAATAATCAATGGATACCTCACGTGCTCGGCACTTGCCCCAAAAGAGTCGGGCAGACTAATATCAAGTTTGAAAGTGCTTTGGGTATTTTTGGAGTAAAAATCAAGGGTTTCAGTTTGGTAAACTTCAAATGACTGTGCTTGTATAAAACGGGCATTGAAGAGGTAAATCAACAAAACACAGCACAAAGGCTTACAAAAAGCCATTGAAAATGGATAGTTTTTCAAAAATATCATAAACTTAATTTTATTTAGTGTGATACAATTTTACTTAATATCAACTAGCTTACTAGATAACCGCAAAAAAGGCAATGACTATTAAAAATGCAAATAACTACCCATAATAATTATGTTTTTACATAGCTACCTTTCAAAAAACCCAATTTCTAAATTAGGTTTTTTCAGTCAGATAAGTTTATTTTGACAAAAACTTAATTTAATTATGAATAATCATCTAAAAAATCAATTTCTTATCCAAAGGTATCAAGAACTCAACAAGGTGCATCAGGAAATAGAAATACTTTGTGAGGGCTTATCTCAAGAAGAGTTTAACTGGAAACCAGCCCCCAAAAAGTGGAGTATAGCCGAGTGTATGCAGCATCTACTAATCGTATATAGCAAATACCAACCACAACTCCCCCAAAACATTACGCCGCACGCCCCTAAAGACCCAGAAAGAAGGGCTACCAAAAGTACAATCTTGGGGCGCATCTTCAAAAGTTTTGTCAATCCTGATAAAAAAAGAAAAACTCCCGCTCCCAAAGCCCTCCAGCCTCCTAGCAATTCTAATTATCCACTCATTTTGCAAACACAATACCTAGATTATTTACAAGAATTGATGCGATTCATAGAAAGAAGTGATGAATTGGAGCTTAATTTAAACAAAATAAAAATCAAAAGTTCTGTAACTTCTCTCATAAAATTCAACCTTGGAGAATATTTTGAGATAGAATCTATGCATAACAGATTGCACTTAAAGCAGATGAAACGTGTATTAGAGGGAATAAAAGATTAGAAGAATTATGGATTGGGAGATTCTAATAACTCAATCTCTCAATCTCTCAATAACCTAATAACTAACTAACTAACTTTACATCAATGAAAAATAAAGTCAAAGACGAAGATAAGCATCAAGACTACTACAACGAGGCAATCTTTGCCAAAAGTCCCTCAATGCTGCTCCTATCAACTGAGTTGGCGCGAACAGGGCTTGGGCTTGGAGCTTATTTTGCTTCTTTCCCACTACTACAAATGACTACTATGGGTGATGGACACCCCGTGCTAGTACTGCCAGGCTTTCTGACCAACGACTGGGTAACTACTCCCTTGCGTACTTTTCTGCAAAGCCGTAATTATGATGCAAAACCTTGGGAGCTAGGCAATAACCTAGCCCATTATGATGTGTTAGAGCAGCAATTGAATCATATTGTACGCGACTTGGCAGCCGTCTATGACCGTAAAGTGAGTGTAATTGGCTGGAGTGCAGGTGGAATTTTTGCCCGCGCACTAGGACATACTGCTGCTGATTCGGTAAGGCAAGTCATTACGCTGGGTTCACCATTTAGAGGCATCAAAGATAAAACCAATATAGAGGGTATCTTGGGTTGGGTAACAGGAAAACACCCTGCCAACATAGACCGTGTGATTTTAGAACGTGCCTCCGAACCACCCCCTGTGCCAAGCACTGCCATTTATACTAAAATGGACGGGGTGGTCTATTGGGACTCTTGCCGCGATAAGCACTCAGACGACAGGACCGAGAACGTGGAGGTAATGGCAAGCCACCTTGATTTGGGCTTTAACCCTATGTCGTTATACTGCATTGCTGACCGCCTTGCGCAGCCCGAAGGGGAGTGGAAGCCTTACCAAGCTCCGCTTTGGTCTCAATGGCTTACTGCATTTCCTTGGGAATTGCTATAAGTACCAATGATGCAATAGTGAACACTGAAAAGCAAAGTCCCTTGTTTACAAAACTACTCTTGCAAACAAGGGGCTTGAGTTACACAATGTTTGTATGGCTTTACTTTGCAAATATTTCAGCCATTTTTGCTTCAAGTGCAGCTCCACGCAGGTCTTTGGCTATAATGCGACCTTCGGGGTCTAAGAGATAATTGGCAGGAATAGAACGCACACCGTACTCAGCGGCAGGTTCAGATTGCCAGCCCTTTAGGTCAGAGATATGTGACCAGGTGAGTTGGTCTGTTTCTATGGCTTTGAGCCATTTGTCTTTGGCATTGTCTAGCGATACGCCAAATACTGTGAAGCCTTTATCTTTGTATTTTTGGAATACACGCACTACATTGGGGTTTTCTTGGCGACAAGGGCCACACCAAGCAGCCCAAAAATCTAACAAGACGTATTTACCCCTCAAATCAGAAAGGCTCATTTCTTTGTCATCGGGGGTGGGTGCCTTGATGTCGGGCGCAACAGAGCCAATGGCAAATCTGCTAAGGCGTTCTATTTTTGCTCTGACCGCCTTTGTGATGCTAAGGTTAGGTCGTACTTTCTCAACATTATCGGCAATTTCACGCATAAGCTCCATTTCGTTGTCTGAGTTCCAGTCTATATAAGTGGCAAAAGCAGCTATGGAGTTTTTCATTTCTGTTTTGATAAACTCATAGAGTTGTTTGGTTACTTCTTCTTGTTGCTTTTCATATTCTGCTATGGCTTTTTCCATGGCCTCTTGGTCTTTTGATTGTTGCGCCTCTTGGTAAGCCATCATAGCAGGGCGGAGATATTGCTCTTGAAGCATAGTTTGTTTTTGTTGAAATTGTAAAAGTAACTCAGAATCTTCTGACCCTTGCACTTCTACTTGCCCGCCCGCAGTGCCATCAAAATTTGCAGTAAGTGTTTGTTTTGGCTCTAGTACCAAGAAAGCATTTTGTTGTCTATACACACTCAAAACATATACTACTGGCTCGGTAATATCAAGCTGAATGGTATAATTACCTTTTTCATCTACCTTGAGGGTATCAGTGATACTATGCGCGCCCTGGTCTAGGTCTAGTTTTACAAGGAAAGCTACCCCCTCTTTGTCAGGATTTTTGATATTGCCACTAATAGTAGTTTGGCTATATGCGGTAAAGCTACTCACCAAAACTATCAGGAGTGTGATAAGGAGTAGGTTGAGATAAGTTGTCTGTTTCATGCGTTTAATTGATTTAATAAAAAGATGTGTACTTGTTTGGTTTCTTATCATTACCAAATATTCGGCAATAATAATAAAAATAAATGTTTTTTGGCTCACTATTTTAGCAGTAAAACCTTTACGGTACGCAAAAATTTTATTAAAAATTCAGTTTAACATTTTTTTGCCAAGATAGCTGTAGGGTAGCTTACAAAAACACTTCTGATTTGTGTTTGTTGATTGGTTTTGGCTATATTTGCGCTTGGTAATTTTTTCAAAAATCTAAAACAAAATTTAAAAGCACCTACCCCTCATTCAAAAAAATCATCACTTTATTTTGCATTAATTGGCTTGTACTCATTCAGTATAAGTATCGTATTTTTGTGCAAATATCAAAAATTCATCAATGGTTTTGTTGTGGACAAGCACACGAGCTGTTGTGATGAATGATTCAAAATCAATTAATCAACACTCAAAAATCTTATTAAATTTATGAACAGTGTACCCAAAATTGGTCTATTTGGCTTTGGTTGTGTAGGGCAAGGTTTGTACGATATTATCGAGAAAACCAATTTCAAAGCAGAACTGGTCAAAATCTGTGTGAAAGACCGTAATAAGCCTAGAAGTATTCCTATGAGTTATTTTACTTTTGATAAGGAAGAACTACTCAATGACGAAAATATCACTGTCATTGTAGAATTGATAGATGATGCCACAGAGGCATATAAAATTGTAAAAACTGCCCTCCAAAAAGGTAAGCACGTAGTAACTGCCAATAAAAAAATGGTAGCAGAGCATTTAGAAGAGTTTGTAGTATTACAGCGAAGCACTGGCAAATCTCTTTTGTATGAAGCCTCTTCGTGTGGCAGTATCCCAATTATTAGAAACTTGGCAGAATACTACGACAACGAGATGCTTTATGCAGTCAGCGGTATTTTCAATGGTTCTTCTAATTATATTCTCACCAAAGTAATACAAGAAAAATTAAGCTATCAAGATGCCCTAAAACAAGCACAAGACTTAGGCTTTGCCGAAACTGACCCGACCCTCGATGTGGGAGGCTTTGATGCCAAATACAAACTGTGTATTATTGCTGCTCATGCCTATGGGTTGGTTATCTCACCTGAGGAAGTTTTTAACTATGGTATTCAATCTTTGAGCGAGCAGGATATAGAATTTGCACTAGAAAAAAGCTATAAAATCAAGCTCATAGCCCAAGTAGTAAAAGTAGATGCTCAAAATATCAGCCTGTTTGTGATGCCTCACTTTATTAGTGTAGGGCATTATCTCTACCACGTAGAGAATGAGTACAATGGCGTAATTGTAGAAGCTGCTTTTTCTGATAAGCAGGTATTTGTAGGAAAGGGTGCTGGCGGACACCCCACAGGCTCGGCAGTGCTTTCAGATATTTCTGCCCTGCGCTACGATTATAAGTATGAGTACCGAAAGGCTGCCTCAGCAAGCATACTAAACTACACCAAAAAGGTGAAAATGGAGATTTACCTGCGCTATCATACAGAAGAAGACCTTGCTGCTTTTGACTTTGAAGACATCAGCATACAGTATAAAGGAAAACACTACAATTATATAATTGGGATAATAGATTTGGCACAACTGATTGATAAACAAGATTTTATCAATTCAAGACCTATTTTTATTGCCAATACTGGGCGTTTGAAAGTGACTTAAGCTGAGCACTAACTACTTGCTTGTGCCTAATGCACAAGCAAGTACATATCATCTCATATCAGCTCTTTAGGATAGCAATTTGCTGGTTATAATACGCAATTTTATCTTCTCGCTTTTCTTTGGCTTTGAGTTGATTGTAGATATCTATGGCTTCTTCTAGTTTTCCATCATTAAAAAGTTGAATGGCAAGTCTTTCGTTCAACATATTTTCGCTGCTAGGTTCTTCTTCTACCTTGGGTTCAGGTGCAGGATTTTTTGTAGGTTTTAAGGCGGGTTTTTGCTCAAGCTCCAAGTTTTTGATGACATTGATTTGGCTAAGGTAATAACTTGCTTTTTGCGGATTTCTCTCAAGTAACTGTTCATAGACCTCAATTGCCTCTTTGTTGCGCCCCTGATTGACAAAGTAGATGGCTTTGGGTTCTACAAGGTCATCATCAAGGTAGCTGCCTGTGCGTGAGGGAGGGGTATCTTCCTCTTTTAGCTCATCAAAAAAAGAAGTATCAGGTTTTGGCTCGGGTTTTATCTCGAAAGGTTCTTCGGTTTCGGGGGCTTGTGCATCTTTGCGGAGAGCCTCGAAGGGGTCAGTTTCAGGCGTGCGTTCTATTGCGTGAATATCTTCTACGGCTTCTAGTGCTGCAAAATAACTTGCTGCATCTTCGGTGGCTTGGTTGGGAAGTATAGGGTTGCGGCTGATGAGTGCCTGAAAGTCTAGTTTATCAACTTCTTTTTCTTTGGTTTTTTTGTTATTGGTTGATGTGAGGTTTTCTTGAATTGCTGCGTCGGCTTCTTCACTTTCACCCTCTAGTTGGTCAAAGAACGAAGTGTTTTCTGTTGTTTCGTGGGTAGTAGAGGTAGCTTGGTGTGTGTGTAGGGTAGCTGTATCCTCTTCACTTTTACTATCCTCTACTGTTATTTTTTTTGTTTCTTCATCAAGTGTTTGCGCATCTTGGGCTACGGTTGTGTTTTCATTTTGCGCTATTCCCTCGAAGAAAGACTGACTTTCTGCTGGGTTCTCTATAGTTTGGTTGATGAGCGTTTCGGTTTCTGAGAGGCTTGATGGGGGTATATTTTCAAAAAAAGGTTCGGCTGCTTTTTCTTCGGCGGGTTGGTGTGCTTTGGCAAGCTGTGTGTATTCTTCTTTGTCGGTGAGTACTGCCAATTGTTTGTAGTAGTAGCTGGCCTTTTCGGGATAAAGCAATACAAGTTGCTTGAAGATTTTTTCTGCTTCCTCAACTTTTCCTTCGTGGAAGCATTCAAGGGCATGAGCTTCGGTAATATTTTCTTCTTCTAGTTGAGTAGTGGTTTCCTCTTGCGAGGTTTCACTTTCAATGACATCAAAGAATGAAATTTCTAAATTTTCTTGTATTGGTTTCTTTTCAGTGGAGGCATTGAAGTCTGTGGTTTCTTCAAAGACGCTTTGCATTTTGGGTGTATCATCATCTATTGCCTCAAAATGTGTCTTCAGTTTGAGCGATGCTTCGCCGTTGGTAGTATTGTTTAAGATAAACTTGCGCAGTTGGTTGCGGTCTAAGGCATAAGAGGCCGCTCGTCTGATTTTTTGTGGAGCGAGCATGCTTTCTTTGTCTTGGGTATATTTAGCAATTAACAGATGTGCCACCTGAAAATAGGGATAAGTAGCTACAATCTCCTCGAGCCTTTCTAAATCGGTTTCAGAGATAAGCTGTGGTTGGTCTATCAAATGAAGAATCTTCTGTTTATCCATGTGCTATTTTTCTAATTTTGGGTTTTACCAATCGGCAACAGTTTTATTAAAAATGTCTAAAATCAGCTGCTCAAAGATTTCATCTATTTTAGCAGTTTCTACTTGGTCTAGTGTTTGTTCTTGTGGAAAGTCAGAGTAAAAAGAAAATGTCTGTTTAAAATTTTTCTTTTCATCTAGTTTATTCAAAAAATCTATTTCTACACCTATTGTAAGTCGGTTTTGTGCGGCTCTAGAGTCGCCCGAAGCAGCTATGGGCTGCACTTCATAGGTTTTTACGTACCCTCTGATTTCTAGCTCGGCTTCTTTATCAGCGATACTCAGCGGAGAGTTGCGCTGGTAGTATTCTCTGAGCCTTTCAGTAAAATCTTGCCCTACATTGGGTGGTCCGTTGCCTGCTCTATTTTGAAACACATCAACAAAAATAGTTTGTGCCTCAGTATTTACTCCTGAAAAAGAGTAACTTACAAATTGGCATTGCACCAAGATAAGACATAATGCACAAAAAATAAACAGTAAAAGTATATTTTTCATAATTTTTACAGCTACTTATTTTTCAATTTCGTATTGCTTGATTTTTCTGTAGAGTGTACGCTCGGAGATACCTAAATCTTGGGCAGCATTGCGCCTACGATTATTGTTTTTTTTCAATGCTTTGATGATGAGTTCTTTTTCTTTATCTTCCAAAGACAAAGAGTCATTTTCTTCTTCATACACAATATCATGTGTGTTGTATTTCTCGAGTGCCTCTTCGCTATGGTCAAGCGCAAGAGAGTCTTCTTCTTTTAGTTCTATGATTTCCTTACTCTCTTTAGAGGCAGCGCGCTGTAAAAGCAAGGCATCTTTGCGGTCGCTAGGGTAGCTGTCGTATATTTTCTCGAGGCTTTCTGGCTTGTTGAGGTCTTGGAAGAGGTCTTTGTGTTGGCTAATAAACTCATTGCCAAAATTACCTGCCTGTATAAGCTGCAAGACCAGCTTTTTGAGTTCATTGACATCTTGGCGCATCTCAAAAAGCACCTTATAGAGTAGTTCGCGTTCAGAAAAATTGTCTTTGCTTTGGTCATCAAAGCGCATCAGTGCTTGTGATTTATGCGTTTGGGGGAGGTATTTTTTGAGGATGTTGGCATCAATGGCGGCACCTTCTTCCTCCAAAAGTGCTATTTGGTCGGCAAGGTTTTTAAGTTGCCTGATATTACCTGGAAAGCTGTAGCGAGTCAGAGCTACCTTGGCATCTTCGGTAAGATAGACTGGCTTGATGCGATGCTTTTCTGCAAAATCAGTGGTAAATTTTCTGAAGAGTAAAAAAATATCTTCTCCGCGTTCGCGCAGGGGAGGTACTTCTATGGGTACAGTGCTTAGCCGGTAGTAGAGGTCTTGGCGGAAGTTTTTATTGTCTATTGCTTTGTGCAGTTCTACATTGGTAGCTGCTACTACTCGCACATCAGTGCGGAGCGGCTTGGAAGAGCCCATTCGGAGAAATTCGCCATTTTCTAGAATTCTAAGTAACATAGATTGTGATTGGAGAGGCATTTCACCTATTTCGTCAAGAAAGATAGTGCCACCGTCCACTACTTCAAAGTAGCCTTTACGCATTTCTGTGGAGCCTGTAAAAGAGCCTTTTTCGTGTCCAAATAGCTCAGAATAAATAGTGCCTTCGGGGATAGCACCACAGTTGATGGCAATGAAAGGGGCGTGCCTACGCGTACTTAGGCTATGAATAATCTTAGAAAAAGATTCTTTTCCCGTTCCACTTTCACCATTGATGAGTACACTCAGGTCAGTTTGCGCTACCTGCATAGCGCGCTGTATTGCTTCATTGAGTAAGGGTGAATTGCCAATGATGCCAAATCGTTGTTTGACTGATTGAATGTCTAAATCTCTCAAAATTTTTCTCCTTTCAAGCTCCTAGCCCTCAGAATTTTCCAAGGGAGAGACTTTTTATCCTCCCTTTGGGGGCTAGGGGGTGTTTTAATCTTTAAATTGATTATCGCCTAGAAGTTCCTGTAGTTTCTCTTCTAATTCTTTTTGTTTTTGGCTAGTGTAAGCCCCCGAGGTAGCATACACTATCTTACCTGTTTTGTCCATCAGAAAGAAGTAGGGAATTTCTTTTGCGCCCTTTGATTTTCCCAAATCAAGTACAGCATAATCATTCAATGATTTACCTTTTACCACTACGATATGTTCTTTCCAATGAGATTGCACATTTTCCTCTAGCTTTGTGAATACCTTTTTACCTGCCATTTTTTTAGCTCCTGTGAGCAATACTACAAATTTGATATTGGCATCATAAGGGTCGAACTCAAATAAGTTAGTGCCTGGAGCCTGTATAAATAAATCAAACAAAGGTTTACGCCAATTTTTGAGGTATTCCTCTGATTTTTGAGAATATGCCAATGCTACCAGCGATACTTTGCCTGTTTGGGGAAGGTTTACACTTTTATTTACAAGGCTTTCTCCCGACATAGCAGGAAACTTACTTCCCTCTTGGGCAAGTGTAGCAAAACTCAATACAAGTGATGTAAAAAGAAGAATTAGGTTTTTAAACATTTTCTTAGTTTTTTAAGGTTTGAGATAAAACTTACTTTTCTTTGAACGTAATTGAGTTTTAGTTTGGTACGATTTATTCTGTTTCAACAGCTTCTCCTATCAAAGTAGCTTGAGTACACTGGTGTACTTTTACCATCACATAATCTCCTTTTTTGTATTGTTTTTTAGGAAAAACAATTACTTTATTGGCCGTATTTCGCCCCATGAGGTATTCTTCTGAACGTTTTGAGTAACCTTCTACCAATACTTTGAAAGTTGTGCCCACATCACGTTGGTTGCGTGCTTGTGAGTGTTGGCTTTGCAGGGCAATGATTTCTTGCAGTCTTCTTTTTTTGGTGGCAAGGTCTATGTCATCTTTAAATTTTTTAGCAGCAGGCGTGTTGGGTCTTTCAGAATAAAAAAACATATACGAAAAATCGTATTGCACTGCCTCCATAAGCGTGAGCGTATCTTGATGCTCGGCTTCGGTTTCGCCACAGAATCCAGCAATCATATCTGTAGAAATGCCACAGTCTTCACCAATAATCTCTCTAATGGCTTTGATACGCCCCAAATACCACTCACGGGTATAGCCTCGGTTCATGCGCTCCAGCACTTGGCTATTGCCGCTTTGGGCAGGCAAGTGTATATAGTTGCAGATGTTTTCATACTTTGCCATCGTTTTTAATACCTCATCTGTCATGTCTTTGGGGTGTGAGGTAGAGAAGCGTACACGCAAATCAGGGCTAACAAGGGCTACTTTTTCTAAGAGTTGAGCAAAATTGACTACTTCAATGCCCGTAAGGTCTGTACCTTTCTTGATAGCCTTCTTTTCGGCAGTGATAGAGATTACCTCAGGGTGAGAGCTCCAGAGGTAAGAATCTACATTTTGGCCCAGCAAGGTTACTTCGCGGTAGCCCTTGTCAAATAGGTCTTGGGCTTCGGCAACGATAGAGTGCGGGTCGCGGCTTCGCTCACGCCCACGCGTAAAAGGCACTACACAAAAAGAACACATATTGTCGCAGCCTCTCATAATGGAGATAAAAGCAGTAATCCCGTTAGAGTTGAGCCGCACAGGCGACACATCAGCATAGGTTTCTTCTCTTGAGAGGAATACATTGACAGCTTTCTGCCCCATATCTACCTCACCCACTAGGTTGGGTAAGTCTCTGTAGGCATCGGGTCCTGCTACCAAGTCCACTATTTTTTCTTCCTCCAGGAGTTGGCTTTTGAGGCGTTCTGCCATACAGCCCAGTACACCAATGAGCAATTCAGGTTTTTTATTTTTGAGTGCATTGAGGTTTTGAAGGCGGTGGCGTATGCGCTGCTCGGCATTGTCGCGGATAGCACAAGTATTCAAGAAAATCAAATCTGCCTTTTCGGCTTCGTTGGTGGTATCAAAGCCGTTTTGGTGCATAATAGCGGCCACTATCTCACTGTCAGAAAAGTTCATCTGGCAGCCATAACTCTCTATGTATAACTTGCGGCTTTTGCCTGTATTTTGCTCTTTGGAGATGCTTACTGCTTCGCAAGCCTCCTTGTCTGTTGGGCTAAGTATGTCTAAATCACTTATAATTTCTTGCTGCATAGTTTTTTGATTTGAGGTGCAAATATACAGAAGAAAACTAAAAAAATGACATATTGGCAGGTTATTGCATGCTTTTTTATGCTCAAGCACAGTTTAATTTTTGTAGATAGTAGAAAAGTTGGCTAAAACTTTGTAAGATTGAGGCAAAATACAGGAGAGAATTGCAAAAAAATAAATTTTGATTGTAATTTTACACAATGATATGCTATCAGTAAGTCCATATTTCTGTTCGGTGCTTTGTACGTTTTCAAAAAGCTAGGGCAAAATAGGTTTATTGCTGCCAATCACTTATACAAACTACATTCTTTAAATCAAAAAAATTAAACAAGGACAAAACTCAAAACTCATTCAAAAATTGCTGCCTACCCATTCAGAGGTATAGTAAGCCACTACAAGGTCTTTCAAAGATTTTGTGCATTTTTTAGAAAAATGAATAAAATGCTACCATATACCCCAAGGCTAGGCAAATTTTTGTGCTATGTAAAATCCTGAGTCTTAATCCTCATGTTGTTTATTCTGTTTCTCAAAAATGTTTTTTTTGAACAAAATTATTAATGGCTAAAGGATAGAATCAATATCGTATGTTACTAAGCAACAATCAACAACTAAAAAGGGTAAACTTTTTATCACTGAGAGTACTTTGGGTTTTATTTATACTTACTTACTGCCCCTCCTTACTCACAGCACAAATCAACACATACACTGACGCAGACCGCCTCAAAATGAGAAAAGAAGCCGACTTGCTCGTTTCAAGGTATGTGTTCAATCTTAACTCTATTGGCAATACCACCAACGAAGTACTCAGAAATGATGATATTAATAAAACCTTAGAGACTACCTTTGAGTCTTCCACAGTACCTATTTATGACGACCTCTCACGCTCAAACCAAGGTAAGGTAAACCTCTCAGCACGAGATTACTTAGAGAGAATCTACAAATACTACCCCAACGGGATAAAGTTTGAATACAGCACTAATCTCAAGAACCCTTGCTATAAACGCATAGATGATAAAAATTTTTATGAGGTCAAAGTAGAGGTTTTTAAAAAAATAGAGGGCATCATGTTTACCGATAATGCCATGAACATCAACAAGGATTCAATTGATATCTATGTAAAATTTCCTATCCTTCAAAACCGCCCTACACTCAAAACGGGCCCAGGGGTCATTTATAAGATAGTACTCCACGCAGAAACCGTCTGTGAGGAAATAGAGGGAACAAGAAGACCTCCTCTCACCGATTTTGAAAATGATTGGGTGCGCCAAAGGGCTGAAATTTTTTTAGAGGATTTTGCACTCACACTCAATATCATTGGCAACCCTAATATCAATGAAAGATACAATACCTTAGACTATTTTGAAAAAAACGAGGTAGTGGTCTATAATGACCTTGCTCCACACTTTAGGCTTAAAGATTTTGTGGCCAAAGACTACCTAGAATACATAGAACTTTGGTTTCAGCAGGGGGTAAGGTTCAATTACCGTAAAATAAAAGCCACCAATGTGCTGCAAGAACCCAACTATGTATCGGTAGAGGTAGAAGTTGATAGAGTAATGAAAGTACCCGAAGAAAGCTTCCGCGACCATCAAAGCATCAAAGTATTTGTACGCTTTCCATTTACAGAAGATGGCACCGTAGGACTTGAGCGAAGCACACCCCGAATCTACAGAATAGAAGAAAAAGCACGCAAAACCAATGACAAAAACTACCTGGCAGTAGGCTTACAACTTAATGCCGTAGATTATTTTGGAGACTTGAACCCTGTCAATAGCCGTTTCAAGCCTGAATGGGGCTTGACAAGACTGGGTGTGGGCGTGCATGCCATTAAGAAACTTAACTCTTTTATTTTCCTGAGAGGTAGTCTTGCCTTTGGGCGTTTGGTAGGTGATGACAATACTGCCGCAGACCCCAATGATAATCTTTCAAGGTTTAGGTATCTCCGCAATCTACACTTTCGAAACAACATCACAGAGTTTGCCCTCACTGCCATTGTGGACCTCAGACCCAACAAGGGTTTGTTTTATCGCAGAAACTCTATCACGCCTTATCTCTTTGCGGGGATAGGAGTTGCATTTCATAATCCCGAAGCCCGAGGGCCAGGCATTCTCAGAAACAACTGGTTTGAGCTTGCCAAGCTGCCCATAGGTACAGAAGGACAGGGGTTGCCTGGCTACCCTGATAAATACTCTCTCGTCCAGCCTGTAATTCCTTTTGGGCTTGGGTTTAAATTTAGGCTAGACTACCGATGGGACTTAGGCTTAGAGGTAGGGCTGCGCTACACTTTTACAGACTACTTAGATGATGTGAGTGGCTTTTACCCAGACCCTGGCGACTTTGGAGAAGAGAATTTCCTGAGTTACCAATTCTCCAACCGTACATTAGAGACTACTTCTGCCTTCAGTGGCAATACTCGCCAAGAAGAGCTAGAAAGAGTACTTAACAGTACTGGGTTAGGCATTATCACTTTTACAGGCTCAGACGGCAACCCCTACCAAACTGTCAATGGCTATGGGAGGTTAGGAGAGCAACGCGGAGGTAATAAAGTTGATGATTTGTATCTGTTTACAGGCTTTCATATCACTTATCTACTCAATGTAGGCAGACCCCGCGCACCTATGCAGAGGATTCCTCAATATCAGTATGATTTTTAGTAGTGTTGCTAGTCATTGATTATCAATGCTTTATGGCTATTGGTAGCACTATAAATAATTCTGCAAATACCTGAATAGATGAAGATTGGAGTGAAAATCCTCTCAGGCTTTTGCGATTTCGTAATAAACTTTCTCAATGATTTTAAGTTGTATTTTTCAGAATTAGTGCAACTTTATTGATAAGTTACTTACAAAAATATGAATCATACACTTTCAAATCCTAAAATTGGCGTTTTAATTGTCAATCTAGGAACGCCTGACAGCCCTCGTGTGCCTGATGTACGCAAGTATCTAAGAGAATTTTTGATGGATTGGCGCGTAGTAGATGTGCCTTATTTACTGCGTTTCATTTTAGTAAATGGCATCATTGCTCCTTTTCGCTCGCCCAAATCCGCCCGAGAATACCGCAAGCTCTGGACCGAAGAAGGCTCACCACTAAAATTTTATGGAGAGCGCATAGCGGATAAACTGCAAGAGGCACTCGGTGAGCAGTACATTGTTAGTCTGGGTATGCGCTACCAAAATCCTAGTATCAAAGCTGCTCTAGATAAACTCAACAACCAAGGCTTAGAAAAAATTATTGTTATTCCACTTTTTCCTCAGTATGCCTCAGCTACCTCAGGCTCTGTACACGACAAAGTAATGGAAATCTTGCGTACTTGGCAGATTGTGCCTGAGATAGATTTTGTACACAATTTCTATGACCATCCGCTTTTTATCCAAGCCTTCACTGAAATCGGCAAGAGCTATATGGAGCAGGAAGAATACGACCACTTCCTTTTTTCTTACCACGGGCTACCCGAGCGACAACTCCGCAAAGCAGATTGTAGTGGCGAATGTCTGAAAGCTGCCAAAGCCGATAAATCGCTGCGAGATGAGGCTAATTGCTGTGCTACTATCCACGCCCTGAACCGTAGCTGCTACCGAGCACAATGTTTTGAAACAACACGGCTCTTGGTGAAAGCCTTAGGAATCCCAGAAGACAAATATACGGTTTCTTTTCAATCTAGGCTAGGGCAAGATGAATGGATAAAACCCTACACAGAAGATAAAGTAAAAGAATTTGCTAAAAGTGGAAAGATTAAGAAAGTATTGGCTTTTTCGCCTGCTTTTGTTTCGGATTGCCTTGAGACGACCATAGAGGTAGGGGAGGAGTACAAGGAAGAGTTTGAAGAACTTGGAGGGGAACATTGGCAACTGGTCAATAGCTTGAATGAACACCCTCTCTGGGTTGAGTTGCTCAAAGACCTAGCCTTGCAGCACAGCAATATCCAAAAAAGAATTGTTTACCAAACAGCAGAGAAAGTTTGAAATCTATCTTTTTAAAGTTTTACTAATAGTTTCATTGATAATATTTGGGTAGCATATCAACCCTTCTAGGTTTATTTGCGTAAGGTGGTTTATTGAGTTCTACTATTAAATTTGTATTAATATCTTATGAAAAAATTACCTATTGTAGTTTGTTTGATTTTAGTTTTGTTATTTATTTCTAGCGCTAAAACAAAAGCACAAGACAACCCTCAAAATGTTGTGAAAATCAATATTTTGAGTCCTATTTTAAGAACAGCCTCGCTTTTTTATGAGCGCGCTATTAGTGAATCGAGTAGCTTACAGTTGGGTCTGTTTTATACAGGTTTAACCATTGATGATACTAGATTTAGAGGTTTTGGGATTACCCCAGAGTTTCGTTATTATCTTTCAGATAAAGGCGCGCCTCAAGGTTTCTTTGTAGCTCCGTTTCTGAGGTATCAAAACTTTACTTTGACTGTGGAAGATGAGTTTTCACAATCAGGTGAAAGCAGGGCAGACCTCAATTCTTTTGGAGGTGGCTTGCTAGTAGGTGGGCAGTGGGTTTTCAAAGATATCATTTCCCTGGACGTGTGGGGCGGCCCTAGCTACAGCAGTACTAACCTCAAAGTAGAAGAAGGTTCAGAAGATGATTTCTCGACAGGAGGTGTTACAGGATTTGGTCTTCGTGCAGGAGTTACGCTCGGAATTGCATTTTAAGAGCAGTAGAGCGACTTTATTTTAGAGAAAATATATCTTTTGTTAATTTTAAAATTGCTTGAACTTTGGTGAGTTCAAGCATTTTTTTTGGAGACCTAACAAGTGAGTCCGATAGATTTTGTATTCAATGTTTGTGAATGTAATTTAGGCGTTTACCTTTGCAAATGGATTTAAAAAATAGAATACACTAAAAAACAACTAAACTCCTAAAATTAAAATAAAACTTTTCTAAGATTAGCAAAATAAAATTCTTATGCAAATAGATATTAGTTCAGAAAAAACTTTAAATGTAAACTCCGAAATCGGACGCTTGCGCCGTCTGATGGTGCATAACCCCGATAATGGGCTTGCCAAGGTTATCCCTTCTAAAGCTCAAGATTGGCTCTTTGAAGACATCATTCACTTGGATACTATGCGCCGCCACGAGTATGATTATTATATCAAAATATTACTCTATTTTTTAGATGCAGATAAAATAGAAGGCAGACTCTCCGAGATAGACAACCCTAACAAACAACGTGCTTTTTATGACCCTGGCCACCCAGATTACTTCAACTCTGATAAGGTGATAGATCCTCAGTTTTTACTCTCTGAGATTTTAGAACATCGTGAGCTACGCATCAAGCTAGTAGCCTCTATTTGTGCCATTGAGAAGACCCCCTACCAACTCTTAGACCAATTGCTTGGACAAGATTCTAGAACCTTGGCACACACACTTATCTCAGGGATTATGCCCAATGGAGATATCATCTTTCCACCAGTGCCTAATTTTATCTTTACACGCGACATTGGTATTGTCATTAATGATTATATCTTACTCAATCGTCCTGCTAAATTGGTGCGTGTAAGAGAGTCGCTCATTATGAAGTATATTTTCTATAATCACCCTTACTTTAAAGATTATCAAGATAAAATCATAGAACTTGCCGAAGATGAGCATCAGTTTTTTATGAATGAAGGAGAAGAAGAAGCCAATCAAATCACCTTAGAAGGAGGAGATGTGATGGTAGTGCATCAATCGCATCTTGTGATAGGCTGCAGCGAGCGTACTAGCGTAAGGGCAGTCAATAAGGTGATTCAAATTCTATTTGAGAAAAATGTAGTTGAGAAGGTTTCTGTCATCAAAGTAGCTAAAAAACGTGATTTTATGCACATTGATACTATTTTTACACAAGTAAAACGCAATGTATGGGTACTTTTTGGGGCTTTGTCAAGAAGAAACAAACAGTTTCTGGCAGAAGACCCGCTCAGTGCTGAGATAAAACACCGCCCGCAAATCATTCAATTTCATAAAGGGTGCATCAAAGAGCCTGTCTATTTTGAATATTTAGAAGATTTATTGAATGATATAAGTCAAAACGATTTTCAATCTACTGAGCCTACACAATTTATTTATTCAGGCAATGGAGAATTTCCTTTTGGGCTGAGAGAGCAGTGGACTGATGCCTGTAATGTATTGGCACTGCAAGAGGGTGTGGTGATAGGCTATGACCGCAATAACAAAACTGCTGAGGCTTTTGAAGCATTGGGTTTTGAGGTAATCAATGCTAAAGATTTAGTAGCACAATTAGAAAAAGGGGCAAAAAATACTGCTGAAATCAAAGACATGCTCATATTGCTACCTTCGGCAGAGCTATCTAGGGCTAGAGGGGGTTCGCATTGTATGAGTATGCCTCTGTGGAGAGAAGCTGTTGAATAAATTGCTTGGTGTGTTTGTCCAAAATGCCTTTTCAGTAAGTAAATAATGCTTATTGAAAAGGCATTTAATCAGACTTCTGAATCTATTTTACTCTTTCTACATAGCTCCCTGTACGGGTATCTATTTTGATTTTTTCGCCATTATCCACAAAAAGAGGTATTTTCACCTCAGCTCCTGTCTCTAGAGTGGCAGGTTTGAGCGTGTTGGTGGCAGTATCGCCTTTTAGGCCTGGCTCTGTGTAGGTGATTTCTAACTCTACAAAGTTGGGCATTTCAGCAAAGATAGGGGTTTCTTCTTCATCAAAACTGACTGTGATGTTCATACCTTCTTTCAAAAATACAATCGCATCACCCAATAGCTTAGAGTCAATCAAGATTTGCTCGTAAGTTTCATTGTCCATACAAGTAAGGTTATCTCCTTCTTGGTAGATGTACTGCATTTCTTTGGCTTCTACACGTTCTAGGTCTATGGTTTCGCCAGAGCGGAAGCGGTGCTCTATCAGCTTTCCAGTGCGTACATTGCGTAGCTTTACGTGATACATAGCCCGAGTTTTGTTGGGCGTTACGTGTTCATAATCTAAGACCACGCCTAGCTCTCCGTTGATTCTAAGAAATGCACCGCGCGAAATATCTGAAGTCGTTGCCATGTTTTTATAAAAATTGAGTGGTTTAAAAATAAAATAAGGCAAAATTAAAAGATTTTGCCTAAAAATCATTGTAAACGAGCAAGAAAGGCTCTCTCAGTAGTGCTTATTCGTGGTATTCTTTTACCCTGAGCGAAGTGCCTTCAAAACTTGTTACAATCACCTTTTTGTCTTGCTCTATAAAATCGCCCAATGAGTAAGCATCATAGAGTGTATCATCTATTTCTATCTTGCCGCTTGGGCGTAGTACAGTATGCGTAATGCCTATGCGCCCTACCATATCGGCAGTATAAGAACTTGAATGATAGCCTTCATCACGTCTTTGAGAATACTGCAAGGAGATATTTTTGAAACGCTCACTCGCCATAAACTTAGGCAAGGCAAAAAGTATGAAAATAATGCCTCCAATGATGCCAATGGTAATACCCATAAATGCGTTATATATTTCTTGTTGAGGTACTAATGTAAAATCAAATGCTTGATTGCTGACCATCATCAGTAGCAAAGCCCCAAAAGTAGCTAATAGCCCTAAAATGCCTGCCACGCCAAAGCCTGGAATGACAAGTACTTCTACCAAAAGCAACGCAATCCCTACTAAAAACAGTACTAATTCCCAGTACTCTGCCAAGCCGTTGAGATAGTAAGGTACAAAATACAGCACCGCTGCTACACTTGCCGCCAAGATAGGAAAACCTACCCCAGGAGTTTGTAGTTCAAAATAAATTCCGCCAATGATGATAAGTAGTAGAATACCACTCAGATAAGGATTCAAGAAAAAACTAATGATTTGCTCAAGGGTACTTAGCTGGTAAGTGCTGAGGTCATAGTCTTTAATATTGTTTCTTTTCAAGATTTCTTGGATTGAATTTACCTTTGCCTCGCAGTAGTCATTGGCAATTGCTTCATCAGTAGAGAACGTAATCACCTGCCCCTCTTTGGTGATACCTTCTAGGGCAATGCGCTGATCCACCATAGCTTCTGCAATATTAGGATTTCTGCCCTTGGCAGCAGCAGTAGAGCGCATTTTGCCCCGCATGTACGATTGATACTTATCTGGGGCTGCCTCACCCTCGCCCATCACTACGGTAGCCGCGCCAATACTTGCCCCATTAGCCATGTAGATGCTGTCGCAAGCAATAGAAATCCAAGCCCCTGCCGAGGCGGCGTTGTTATTAATATAAACCCAAACCGGCTTTTTATATTCTAAGATTTGCGAGGCAATTTGGTCTGCATTGTCCACACGCCCGCCATAGGTATTCATATCTATAATGATGATGTCGGTATTTTGGGCTGTAGCTTCTTTAAAGGCAAGGTCTATATAGCGGCTCATGCGTGGGTCTATTTCGTCCCTTATTTTCATGAGCATTACCTTTGTTTTTGTGCTTTGGGCTTGTATGGCGTTGCGCAATAATGGCGAAATAGCCAATAAAAGTAATACCAAAGCTAGTAAGTAGTGTTGTATTTTCATGTCGTGTTGGTTAATCTTGGGGTTAATTTACTGAAAAAAAATGGTTTGTTCATCTAATAACAAGTAAATTTTACTTTTCGCTCCAAAATAAAAAACTTATCTTTTGTACGCTATCACAAACTATACACACCTAAATACTCTTTGCCGAGAGGCAATGTTAATCTTTTTTCTTTCTACCTACAAACATCATATAATCCCAGATGCCCATCAGCCCCCTTCGGATACGGCAATAATGCGTTTCATAATTTTCTATCAGAAAAGGGACTAGCTGCCCGTCAAGCCTTACGTGGTTGCTACGCATAAATTTTCGGTAGGCACTTACATTTGCCTTATGAAAATCAACTACTACTACAACGCCCTGTTCGGTCAGGTCGTGGGGGGCTTGTTCTAGGAGTTCTTGCCACTGTGGGTTAATCATAGTGAGGGCATAAGAAAACAAGATAATGTCAAAAGTTTTGTTGAACTTATCGCCCTTTTGGTAAGGTTCTTCTAAGAGGGTGAGCCTATCGGCAAATTCAGAGAGATTTTTTTTGGCCTGCCTTAGCATATCTCCCGAAACATCTAAGCCATACAGTTCTGCATTAGGATAAACATTGGCAAGGCTTCGTAGATTTACGCCTGTGCCACAGCCTACTTCTAAGATTTTGATGGGTGCATCATTGGGTAGCGGAATATGATTAAGCACGCTATTACGTCCAAAAAGAAAAGACCATCTTGTGGCATCATAGATTTTGGCTTGAAAAGCATAGTAATTTTTCATGGCTTCTACCTGTACCTCTGCATTGGTAGAGATTTTATCTTTCATCATAGTTTTTCAAAAAATTAGCACTAAGCAGTTTTATATTTTACTGAGCAAGCCTATGTTAGATTGCTTGGCTACTTACTCAGAGGTGTATGGTTTGAGTACAACTTACTCAATCGATACAGTTTAGGCACAAAACTATAAAATATCTTTGTGAATAAAGTCAAAAAGGCGTTGTCCAATCTCAATATTATTGACATCTACTTGATTGGCTTTGGCGCGGGCTATTTTTACAGATTCTAACATTGTGTCTAATCGGTTCAGGAGTTCATTTTTTTGGGCAATAGTGATTTTGCCTGAGGAATAGACCGTTTCGTATTTACCCACCTGAAAATCAAGGTAAAGCAGTTCTGTTTGAGCAGGGTGTTTTTCAGTAGCTTCGTATTTTACGATGACTTTTGGGCGTTTTACACTTCTAAACTTGACTTCAGGCTCAGTTTTATAGACATTGTCTTTTTTGTCAAGTTCCCATTTTCGGGTAGGGTCTAGGGTAGGGATTGCTTGGTAGAGTTCTTTGAGTTTGCTGAGGTGAGTCTCAAGGGCAAGTAGTGAGGTGGCGGAGAAAGTGCCAAAATTTACGTTGCTTGCGATTAGTTCGGCTTTGGCAGTATTAGAAGCGTTGGTTTCTTCTTTGGAGATGTGTGCATCAATGCCCGCAATGATGACCTTGGTGGTCTCGTCCATTTTTTGTTTGACGGTTTGGAGCATTTCTTTGGTTTCGTCAGGAATTTGCTCTGAGTCTTCTTCTAGTGCGATGTATCGCTTCACCATTCCGTCGAAGAGGACATCTTTTTTTGTAAAATTATTGCGTGTTTCGCCGAGTGCTTGGTTGGCTTTGTGCTTGCGGTCTTGCTCTACTGCGAGTAGTTCGTGTAGTTTATTTGCCATAAAGATTATTTATTTTTTTGATGATTAGGAAAATGTAAAGAATAACTTCTGATACTTTTTGTAAAATATTGATAGTCAGCTACTTGGCCTAACTAACAATTGATAATTCGTAGTTCATAATTACTTAATAGGTTTTTTGAATGTGCTTTTTGCTCAATTTGATTTAAGATTGAATAGAAAAACCTAAATTTAGTAAGGCAAGATACAAAATATTTTTGGTTGGAGGCAAGCGGATAAGCAGATTATTTTATTTTTTCTAGCCGTACTCCCATCACGAGGATATCGTCCATTTGGAAATGTGTTTCTTTCCACTCATTGAGGTACTGCTCTAGAGCGGTATATTGCTGGGGCATTTCTTGGGTGTGTATTTCTTTGAGCAGCTCACGAAAGCGTCTTTTCATAATTTTTCCTTTTTCGCCAAATTGGTCTTGGTAGCCATCAGAAAACAAGTAAAAAGTAAGTGGGAGATTATCCTTGGAGAGTTCTAGCGTAAATTTACTAAAATCGTGTTCTCTTTCTAAAATATTGAAGCCTCCAATCATGGCTTTACTGCCTTTTACTTCGTGAAACTCCCCTTTGCTGAAGTAATACAATGGGTTTTCTGCCCCTGCAAACTCTAACTTGGGTGTGCCGAGCAGTTGTTTGTGTTCTTCGGGGTACCTGTCAAAAGTAACAATGGTGATGTCCATGCCATCATGGTTATTGGTTTCTTCTTGCCTTAGCACAATTCTGACAAGGCGGCGTAGCTCTTGAAGGATTTTATCTGGTTCGTTGATATTTCTGCCAAGTACAATTTCATTGAGTAAGTCATTGCCAATCAAGCTCATAAAAGCCCCAGGAATACCATGCCCCGTGCAGTCTGCCACTGCCAAGATGGTTTTGTATTTTTTTTGTGCTACCCAGTAAAAATCACCCGATACAATGTCTTTGGGTTTGAAAAAGACAAAATGCTCAGGTAGGGCTTCATTGAGTATTTTATTGGAGGGGAGCATGGCGCGTTGGATACGCTGTGCATAGTTGATGCTGGAGGTAAGGTCTTTATTTTTCCTATCAATGATTTCGTGTTGCTTTGAGATTTCAGCATTGGCTTTTTTGAGGTTTTCGGCTATGCCCGATATTTCTTCTTTCTGCTCAGAGAGCAGGTTGTTCATGCGTTGGTTTTGCCTATAATTGTGGTAGAGCAGCAGCAAGGTAGTACTGATAATAAGTAAAGCCACCAAAGAGCCATAGAGCAAGAGGGTTTTTAGTTCATTTTCTTCTTGTTGTATTTTCTGAATTTCAGAAAGTGTATCAATTTGAAGCTGTTTTTTTTCGCTTTCATAGCTTTCTCTCAAATTATTGATGCTTTTGTTGGCTTCTTCTGCAAATAATGAGTCTTTCAACTGCATAGAAAGCTGCTGGAGCTCAAACGCCTCAGTAATTTTACCTTGCTGGGCATAAACCTCAGCCAACAAAAGCCCTGCCTCCTGCGATATCTTTTTGGAGTTGAAAGATTTTGCCAGCTCAAAACTGTTTTTTGCATATTCTTCGGCTTTGCTAAATTGTGCTTGCTGAAAATAAATTTTAGCAATACCTACCTGTGCTTGGGCTATTCCACTTTTGTCGTATGCATCGAGTAGACCAAGGGCTTGCTGGGCATACTTGAGGGCTGTGGGCAGTTGTTTGAGTTTATAATAGACATTGCTGATGCTTGCCAAGACCGTGGCGAGGCCTCTATCATCTTTAAGTGCATCTCTTCTTATGTTGGCGCAAGTGAGGTAGTGCTTTAAAGCCATCCTAAGCTGATTTTGAGCTTCGGCATTTTCGCCTAGCCTCAGGTAGCAATAGGCAATGCCTTTTTTGTTATCTTGTTTACTAAAAATAGCGAGTGCTTTTTTGATGTAGATTTCTGCATTTTTATAGTCTAATTGATAGTTATAGACCTCTCCCATATTGTTGAAAGCATAAGCAGTCTGTATGCTGTCATTAAGCTTTTCAGAAATCTCTAGAGATTGGAAGAAGTAATCCATGGCTTTGTTGTAGTTGCCCAGCTTGCGGTGTACTACGCCTGTCATGTTGATTGATTCTGATAGGGCATACTGGTTATTATTTTTTTGTGCCAGAATTGTAGCTTCATTGAGAAATTTGAGTGATTTGCTAAGATCTTCGTTGCGGTACTCCCACCCAATTTTGATGAGTAAGTCTAGCCGCTCTTGCATATTGGCCTTGCTTAGGGAGGCTTCTAGTGTAGCTATTTTTTTATTACTTTGTGCATAGGTAGATTGTACAATAACTAGACAAACCGCAAAAAATAAAACTCCTAAAACTGCCTTCATAAGTAGTGGGTACATCAATTGTGTATTTTGATAGTAGTATGCCACCCTCTTGTGATGACTTGTTTGTATTTCTTGTCTAAGCAAAAATCATAATAAAAATATCAAAAAATGGAAATATGTAAGTTTAATACTCAATTAAAAATAAATGATTCTTTGACAATTTTTGTGATTGTGTGCGATAAGATGCGCTAAATACTGCTTAGAACATAAATGCCAGCGGACTGGAAGTCCGCTGCCACAGATTCCCACAAAAATTGTCAGACAACCAAACAAATTAAGACAATAAATAGCAGCAGGTTATTTTTTTTGAGTCAAACTTGGCCTGAACACCAAACACAGACGTGGAAAACTAAAATTTCATTTTTATACTTGATAGAATGGATTATTTTTCTTAAATTCACAAGAACAAACATCTACCATACAATATGCAAACTTCAGTTTATAAATCTTCGCTTGGTGAGCCGCAAAAAAATGGACTTAACGCTAAAACACCACATACAGAAAATAACCCTTTCCTGAGCAGTGAGAGTGAACAAGTCAATCACAATCCATTTTTGGAGGGAGATACTCAGGTGAATCCATTTACACCTACACAGTTCAAACAAAACCCAGTACAGATGATGGAAGAAGAAGAAGAACTCCAGATGAAGCAAAACCCCGCACAGATGATGGAAATGGAAGAAGAAGAACTCCAGATGTAAGTCAATCCAATGTAGAAAAGCGAATGAGCTACACCTTCATCAATGAAGACGAACTGAAAAGTACGCCTATCATCAAACAAGTTCCAATGCTTTTATTTTTAAAATACTAGTAAGCAATTGGTTAAGCCAATGGGTAACTGACAGCCAATAGTTTTCAATTACTTAAAAATAACATCTTACTGCTGCTGAAACCAATCTAAGGTAATTTCAAGTCCTGTTTTAATATCTACATGAGGGTGATAGCCAAGCAGTTTACTTGCTTTATCTATATTGGCAAGGCTATCCCTAATATCACCTGCACGCGGAGGACCATAATGAGGTTGTAAAGCAACATTAAGTTTATTGCTTAGTATTCTAAACAACTGATTGAGAGAGGTGCGCTCACCTACCGCCACATTATACACTTGGTTAAGGGCTTCGCTATTTTCAGTAAGTGCTGCCAATATATTGGCTTGTACGGCATTGGCTACAAAAGTAAAATCACGCGTCTGCTCGCCATCACCATTAATAGTTGGCACTTTGCCGTTTAGTAAGGCATCAATAAAAAGAGGAATTACGGCAGCATAGGCTCCTTTGGGGCTTTGCCGAGGGCCAAATACATTAAAATACCTTAGCCCTATAATTTCCATTTGGTAGGAATGCGCAAAAACGTCTGCATACAGCTCATTTACAAACTTGGTAACTGCATAAGGGGAGAGTGGTCGACCGATAGTATCTTCTACTTTGGGCAGGGTTTTGCTGTCGCCATAGGTTGAGGAAGAGGCAGCATACACAAACCGCTTGACCTGATTATCTCTGGCAGCTACCAGCATATTGACAAAACCATCAATATTGACTGCATTGGTGGTGAGGGGGTCTTTGATGCTGCGTGGCACAGACCCTAGGGCGGCTTGGTGGAGTACAATGTCTATATTTTGGCAGGCCTTGAGGCAATCCTGTAGCTGCCTGATGTCGCCTTCTATCCATTCAAAATGTGTAGAAGGTTCAAAATTTTTTATATTTTCTAAAAATCCTGTGGCAAGATTATCCAATACACGAACCTTTTTTGCACCGTGCCTGATAAGATATTCTACCAAATGTGACCCAATAAAGCCCGCACCACCTGTAACCAAGAAGCTATATTGTGAGAGGTCTTTTGTATGAAAAGGAGTTTTGTACATGTCTTGGAAAAATAAGTCCTTAATAAATAGCAAAGTAATGCATTTCTTCCATTTAAAAAAAATGATTTATTGAGATTCCTTTCTGCGCTGCTCTTCAAGCTGTTTGTAGTAGGCACGCCTGAGCGAATCCTCTCGGGCAAGCCGATTGGCTTGTGCAATTTCATTTTTGATACCCCAATACAAATCATT
>CAYZQI010000011.1:0-55621 GCA_964480455.1 uncultured Cytophagaceae bacterium | reverse complement strand
GGTATTCAGCACCTCAATGATGCTTTCAGACTACAGCCGCCTTTTGATGGTGCGCTAGGGGCAGATATCGAGATTGAATTTTGCCTTGCCAAGCAAGATGAGTTCGGAAACCCTACCACGGGCATCAATCGCGTGGTCTCTACACACACCGACCACAACAGTACCAACGATTTAGCCCTGAAGAATCTAGTCCGCTGGGACCCTACCCAATACATAAACATCTGGCTAGTCAAAGAAATCTGTATGCCTAGCTATGGCTGCTCAGTGGCGGGCTATGCCTACTATGCCTCTGCACACGGCACTTCGTATGATGGCATCGTGAATGAAGCCCGCTGGTTTGGCAGTTCTACCAATGGCTCAAAAGTGCATATCCACGAAATAGGGCATTACCTCAACCTAAGGCATACCTTTGAGGGTGGTTGCTCCAATGATGATTGCCTGCTGAATGGCGACCGTGTATGCGATACGCCTCCCGATAATTCTAAATCGGGTGTGCCTTGTAGCGGTTCTGCTAATACTTGTACTACTGATGAAGACGACCTCTCAATCAATAATCCTTTCCGCCCTGTTGGGCTAGGTGGGCTAGGCGACCAGCCCGATATGCACCAAAATTATATGGATTATGGTTTTCAATCTTGCCAAAATGCTTTCACACAAGGGCAAAAAGACCGTATGCTTGATGCCCTCATCAACATAAGAGGCAGCTTGCTTACCTCACTAGGTTGCGAAAATCCTTGTGCCAACCCCATTGTACTAGATATTAATTCCTCCCAACCTACTATCATAGATTTAGGCACAAGCGTATTTTTTACCAACAATACCACAGGCGCAGCAGGCTACAATTGGCTTTGGCAAGTCAATGGCACAAATGAAGGTAGCAGTGCTGATTTTAACTATACTTTTGGCAGTACGGGCATTTTCACTGTGCAGCTTTTTGCTGACAATGGCAATATTTCTTGTAGAAAAGATACCACTATTCAGTTTCAAGTAGTTTGCCCGTCTTTTTCAGTCAGTTTTAATACAAGCAATGATGACATCATAGCAGGCACAAACGTCAGTTTTACCAATCTCACCACAGGTGCAGATACTTACGAATGGTTCATCAATGGCATCAGCCAAGCTACTAGCACCGATTTTGATTTTACTTTTAATACTCAGGGTACTTATATTGTGGAGTTATTGGCCACCCAAACCGCTTCGGGCTGTAGCTATGCCACGCAAGATACCATTCAAGTAACTTGCCCTGTTGAAGCATTTTTTACTTCCTCTTCTACTGATGTCTTAGAAAATGCTACCATAGATTTCACCAATACCAGCCTCAATGCCACCAACTATGTTTGGAAAATAGATGGCGTAGTGCAGACCACAGACACCGATTTTAACTATATCTTCAATACTTTGGGTGATTTTGAAATTACGCTAGTAGCAAGCAATGGAATATGCAGCGATTCGGTAAGCCAAGTGGTGAATGTAAGCGACCCAAGCCAATGCACACGCAGACAGGCAGATTATTGGTATTTTGGAGCAAATGCAGGGGTTTCCTTCACGAGTGGTGCGCCTACTCCTCTTTTCAATGGACAAATGTATGCCGAAGAAGGCTGTGCAAGCATCAGCAATGAATTTGGCGATTTACTTTTTTACAGCAATGGGCAAACCGTCTGGAACAGAAACCACAGCATTATGTCCAATGGTACAGGATTGAACGGAAATATAGGCTCTACCCAATCTGTTCATATTGTCCCGAAGCCTGGCAACCCAAGTGTTTATTATCTCTTTACAACTGATGCCGAAGGCGGTGCAAATGGATTGCGCTACTCTGAAATAGACATGAATCTCAATGCTGGCTTTGGTGATGTGGTGGCTACTGCCAAAAACATAGCCCTCGTCACGCCCGTAGCCGAAAAACTCACCGCCCTTATGCATGGCAACGGCTGTGATGTCTGGGTGATAGCACATGGCTGGGGTAACAATGATTTTTATGCCTACTTAGTTACTGCTCAAGGCGTACAAACTACACCCATCACTTCAAGTGTAGGTATCTCTGTTGGAACTACAGCAGGCAATAATCAACGCAATGCAGGTGGGCAACTCAAGGCCTCTCCCCAAGGCGACAGACTGGCAATGGCTATCAAAAGTGCTACCTCTGCTGCTATTAGTGGCAATTTGCAAGCCTTCGAGGTCTATGATTTTAATGATTTTACAGGCGAAGTAAGCAATGCCCTTACCCTAAGCAGCACCGCCAATCCCAACCAGGCTTTAGCAAATCCTTATGGTGTGGAGTTTTCGCCTGATGGCTCAAAAGTGTATGTGAGTGCAAGTTTTGATAATATTTATCAATATGACTTGCAAGCAGGAACTACCGCCAACATCATTGCCTCGCGTACTGCCCTTACAAGTGGAAACACCAACCGACAGCCTAGTTATTTTGCTCTACAGCTTGCTCCTGATGGTAAGATTTATGTAGCTAAGGGCTTTTCTGGGGCTTTGGGTGTGATAGAAAATCCCAATGATTTGTCTCCCTCAGCTTTTTATTTAGACAATGGCATAGCATTGGGTAATCCAGAATTTGAAGGCGATGGACCTTTTGATACTCAAGGTTTGCCTGGCTTGATACCCAATAATTTTCAGCAACTAGATTTCGATTTTATTTGTCAAAATGGTATCTTCAGGTTTTTCCTGAATACCACTACCTCGGGCAGTAGTTTTGAAAATATTTTTTGGGATTTTGGAGAGCCTATCTCGGGCGCAAATAACTCTTCAAGTGATGCCTCTCCTGAGCATCTCTTTATTTCAGGGCTGAGTAGCTATACGGTTACACTTCGCATCAAAGAAAACTGCATCTGCACACAAATCAGTAAGCAAATAACCCCCGACCCAACTTGCTTTACGCCATTGGCAAACCAAGACATAATACTAAAAGCTACTCCACAAGCCAATTTTAGTATAGGGCTTTCTTGGCAGATTAATCTTACAAGCCCACTCCAACGCCTAGAAGTAGAAAGAAGTGCAGACGGACAAAACTTCAACACACTCACAAGTAACGCTTTTGGATATACTTATCTTGATGCAGATGCCGTAATACGCAATCAGAATACTTGGTATTATCGTCTAAAAATCACCCTTGAAGGGGGACAAATTTTGTATTCTAACCTCGCTTGGGTCAATTTTGAAAGAATACGCTGGCACATTTCTCCCAATCCGAGTACGGGCCAAGAAAAATTACTACTCCACCACAATAGCACCAAAAGCATCAAAACAAATCTCACATTGTATAACAATACAGGAAAAGTAGTTTGGCAGAAAAATAATCAAATGATTGGACAATCTCTAATACTTCCTAATAAGGAAATTGCCTCGGGAATGTACTTCCTAGGAATTGACTATGAAGGCGGGCGTGAGGTATTGAAGATAATGATTAAATGATTGATGGATTGAAGAACTGAAGGATTGCTCACTGCCTGATGTTTTAGAAATGGCGATTTATCTCCTAGCTGTGTGAAGTGTCTCGAGGAAATACTTCACACGACCGCCGAAAGCAAATTCTAAACCTTTACAGGCAGAGGTGATTGGTTTTATTTTTAGACCTCAAAAAAAGATAAATAGGGGTGCGACCCATTGGGGATAATGGCTAAACATTTTTTATGTTACCAACGGAGCGCCTTTATAAGGCTGTTTCAGCACTTTAGGCGCGTGCTGTGGATAGTATTTTAAATAATTTAAGTCTAGCTTTGTAGGAGTGTCCCGCTTTTTCTTGACATTGATGTAGAAACAATCGCCTCTGTCTTACAAGGCAGGCTTTTTTCCTATTTTTCTAGCGCAAACAATTGATATTTTATAAAGTAAAAAACCACATAGTATCGTGGCACACATAGAAAAGGTTTTACAAAATAAGAGGTCGTTCATCATTAAAAATTAACTGACTGCACTACAAAAAACAGGCAGATAAACTCTTCCAAATCAAATTTTACTTTCATTCTTTGAGGGTAACAAGGAGAAGAATTGTAAGATTGATGGGCTTATTTAGACCACCAATTTCCCTACAAAAATACCCACCGCAGCAATGGCTGAAATACCTGATAGTGCGCGATTCCAAATAAGAGGTTTGAGCTTGATACCTGCATGAAGTACCCCTGAAAATACTAATACAAACACTACTACAATTATTTGTCCTACTTCTATACCCACATTGAAAGCAAATAATTTTGCCACAATGCTTTCTCCACTAAGGGCAAACATACTGCGCAACACATTGGAAAAAGCAAAGCCGTGAATCAGGCCAAAAAAAGCAGCAAAAACATAGCGTAAAAGCAGTGCGCTATTGTGTACACGCGAAGTATGCTTATTTGAGTGTTCATAAAAATTGTAAAGTGCTGTTAGGAAAATAGTAATCGGAATGAGTAATTCAATCAGATAACGGTCAAAAGGAATGACCTCAAAAGCCGCCAAGGCCAGGGTCAATGAATGCCCAATGGTGAAGGCAGTTACCAATATTAAAATCTTGCGCCACTCCCCAAGCGGGTAAACGGCTGCCAATACCAAGATAAACAAGATGTGGTCTATGCCATTAAAGATACTTGTCCAGCTTTGTAGGTCTAAAATATGGGAAAACCCCAGCCAAAAAAATGCAGAAAACTCGCTCATGGTTAATCATTAAAAAGTGATAGGTTGTCTAAATTCAGAATTTACTGCTGATTTTCAACAGCTATGCAAATAAACACCTCAAAAGCATTTTTTACAAATCAATTATTGGGCTTTGCTTCTATTTGTATGCGCTGTGTCTGGTTATTTTGGGTTTTTGCAGGATTGGGTAAAATTATGCTAAAAGAAGTAAGTTTTTCAGGTTCACTCTTGAAGTGAATCTGTCCATTGAGTTTTTCGGTGGCTTTTTTAACAAGGTACAGACCCAAACCATTGCCTTGCGAATTGGTATGCCCTCTAAAAAACATATCAAAAATGCGGTCTTGAATCTCAGGATGGACGCCCAAACCATTGTCGATAACCTTGATATGGATAAATTCTTCATTGACTTTTATCTCTAATTTAGCAATAGAAAAAACTTCAGATTTAGGGTTGGCAAATTGAATGGTATTCTCGATCAGATTGCTTACAATGATGCTCAATAGGGTTTGGTCGCTGATAAGGCTTTTTTCATCAGGCAATTTAGTCATCAAGAATACGTTTTGATGTCCCATTTGCGACTGAAATTTCTTTTTAATAGACTGTATGAATTGGGCCAAATCGATGTGCTCGAGGTCTAGCTGTTCGCTATGGATAGCGTGGATATTCATAAGCTTATCCAGCATATTATCCATTTTTTGGGCAGTAAACTCCACAAAGTCAATATGCTTCAAGATGGCTTCTTGCTGTGGGTCTATTCTGATGAGATGAACCAACCCGATAAGACGCGAAATAGGGCCACGCAAATCGTGCGAGGCGCGGTAGATAAAAGTGTCGAGTTCTTTGTTGGTTTGTAGCAATTGTAAGAGCGTAGATTTAAGTTTGGTAGTACGCTCTTCTACTTTTTGCTCTAGCTGTTGGTTGATGTGCTGTAAGGCATAGTTTTTCTGTTGTATTTCTTCTTTTTGGGTAGAAATTTCTTCTAGGGCTTCTTTGAGCGATTGCTGTTTGCGCTGGATTTCATTGGTTTTTTCTTGTACTTTTTGTTCTAATTTATTTTTTGCTGTGGCAAGTGAGCGTACACGCACCTTCATGAGCAGGTAGCTTATGAGTACGAAAACCACCAACACAAACATATAGAAAACAGGATACTCCCATATTTCTTTCTCGATAGTGAAGCTCAATTTGTCTATTTCACTTTCTTGCCCAAATACATTGCGTGCCTTTACTGAGATGGTGTATTTACCACTAGGTAAAACAGGAAAATCAAGGGTAGTTTGTGTTTTCCACTCCGACCACTCATAGTCTAGCCCTTCAAGTTTGTATTGGTATTGTGTTCTTTCTTCTTTGAGAAAATACGCACTTGAAAGATGAAAACTAAGAGAACGCTGGGCAAATTTATTGTCTTTG
Source organism: uncultured Cytophagaceae bacterium (assembly GCA_964480455.1). GTDB lineage: Bacteria > Bacteroidota > Bacteroidia > Cytophagales > Microscillaceae > JAABSX01. The sequence goes on along the minus strand of CAYZQI010000011.1, from coordinate 49,594 downwards.
CCTGCCAGTGAAAGCGGTTTTTGGCGATGAAAAGCCTTTCTGATGTATGCCTTGAATTTTTTTTGTTTTTCTAAGTAAGCATCTGCATTGATTTTATGAATTTTACCATCAGCAATGACCCAAAAATTTTGCTGGGTATCTACATAAATATCTTCTATTTGCTCAAAAAAACCTAAAAAAGGGAGTGTACTACTCAGCCGTTCGTGTGTATCCTCAAGCACACGCCAGTCTTGCTGTTTGGGTCTGAACCAAGTAAAACCTGATTGGTTAGAAAGGATTTTTATTTTGGGATTAAAATTCTCTTGTAACTGCGGTGCCTCGATGATTTTTTTTTGTGCTCCATCTAAGTTGTAAAAGCCTGTTGAAATAATAAAAACTGGATTTCCCTGAATCAAGCGCACAATCGGTGTTTCGGCATAGGTATTGGGCAAAGCATAAGTTTTCAGATTTTGCGGCTGGGTGCTACTTTTATCAAGTTGCAGATAATGAATATAGTGCGTGCCTCCAAGCCACAAAGCTTGATTGGCTTCATCAATAGAATAGATTGCTTCACTGAATTGATTATCTTCAAAAAGCACCTTCCATTGGTCGTCCTCATGGCGAAGTGCCACCAAGCCTGTCTGAGTACCTAAAAAAACAAGATTACTTTGGTATTTTGAGACATAGAGATAGTTGACATATACCTCGGGGTAGATAAGCTGCGCCTTCTCAAGATTGGCTACTTCATACAGCCCTTTACTAGTAGCTACCAAAATACGGTCATTGAATGGGACGACTTGCCGACATTTGACATCAATCCCTGCTACAGGACTGTAGAGGTAAGGAATAGACCGAAGATTAATCTCTTGTAGCTTTTGGTAGGTAGTGATAGGGTTAGAGAGGATGCGTGTAGAAGTCTGCACCTTCACAGGCTCTTCTTTGATGGTTTTTGCTACTTTGAGGGTATCTATTTTATTTGGAGTAAATCCTTCGGTTGGGGTATTTACAGATGGACTCTTGCTTGCTTTTTTTGCTTCTCTTTTTGCCTGTCGCTGTGCTTTGCGCGCCTGTCTGCGTTTTTTTGCCTCAGAATAGTTTTTGTATTCTTCCTCATTTTCTTGTTGAGAGGGGCCATCTGTGGCAGGCTGTTGTTGTACTTGTATGGTAGTTTGGATATTGCGCTCTACTACTTTTACTTCTTTTTTTTCTTCCTTGATGAGTTGCACAAGTTGCTCTATGCGTTTTACTTTGGAGAGATAAAAAAGCCCTTCGTTGGTAGCCACAAATAACACACTATCGGTCTTGAGAATGGAAGTAGGCGTACCCTTCAAGCCTGGATAATCAGAGAAAACAGTCATAGGCAGACTCAAATCAGCTCTGCTAATGCCCTTTTCGTGGCAAATCCACAGCCCTCCGTGAGCATCACTGCTGAGTGCAAGAATTTCATCATCAAGCAAGCCCGTCTGGTAGTGAATGACTTGCTGTGTACCTTTGGTTGCCCTATCAATCACCATACAGCCTCCTGTTAATGTCCCTATGACAAGGTATTTCTCAGAGAAGACCAAGCCGGTAGTCATAAGATGGCTTTCAAGATAATCTTCTTGCTCCAGCTCGTAAGCATCAAAGTTTTTCCCATCAAAAATCCACAATGAATTATCGTCTAGCCCAAGTAGTATATTTTTTTCATTGAGAGGCGCGCAGAAGAGCATCACTGTTTCGTCTAGTACGGTTTCAGTCTGAAAGACGGTCAGTCCTCCGTCTGTCAGCTTGAGTAGTCCTTTATCTACTTGCTGCACATAAAGTTGATTTTGTAGCTCAAAGCAAGCAGTAAAGGGTTGAGAGATAGAGGCTTTCCATACTTGGGTAATTTGATAATCTTTGAGTGCTACTTGATACAATGCTCTTTCAGAAAAGAAATAGGTATAGTCTTTTTGAATGATGATACTTTGCATAAGTGCCTCTTCGGGGTAGGTACTTGCTATGATTTCATAATGCACTATGCCTAGTTCATCTTTGCGTAGGTAGCCAAAGTGCTGCCTACAGGCTACGAAGATAGTGCCGTTGGGTGCTTCAGTGATGATGTGAGGTGTGCTTTGTGTTTGTATGAGATCCCAGACGGCACCATTGTAGGTAATGATACCGCGAGTATTGGCAAAATACATTACTCCATCTTTTGCAGCCAATACAGCCCTATTGATTTGGTCTGTGGTTGCAAGTGGGTTTTGATAATTTTTGAGATAAAAATTACCTGATTGAGCAAATGAAAAATAGCTGTGACATACAAAAAGCAGACTTAATATAAAAGTGCGCATACATTGTTTGAGATAATTCAAAAATAAGAACCCCTCCGTATTTTGATAGTCAAAGCCTTATAAGAATGACTTGGTGTTCGTTAGCGTTAATAATTTTTTAGAAATAATTCTAAAAATCACAAATTCAATGCCTAAACAACGCCGCGCTGGTCTTTTTATTTAAAATAACATTTGCTCACTAAGCGTTAAGGGCTTCTCTGTCTCTTTTAAAACAAAGAGCCAAAACTGAAAAGTTTTGGCTCTTTTGGCATTGGTTATTAGTTATAAGACTAATCTAACTTGCACTTAGGAAAGTATAAATAATAATTTCAGTTATTAATTTATAAGTTACTGCTAATGATAAATTAAAAATTCACATTTCACAACTCATAATTTACACTTTTCTTAGTAGCGATAAGTATCCGATTTGAACGGCCCTTGTGGCGTAACGCCAATATAATCAGCTTGTTCTTCGGAGAGTGTATCTAGCTCTACGCCAATCTTGGCAAGGTGCAGGGCAGCTACCTTTTCGTCGAGGTGTTTGGGTAATACATACACTTCATTTTTGTAATTATCAGCATTTTTCCAAAGTTCTATTTGGGCAAGTGTTTGGTTGGTAAATGAGTTAGACATCACAAAAGAAGGGTGTCCTGTGGCACAGCCTAGGTTTACTAAACGTCCCTCAGCCAGCACGATGATTTCGTTTCCGTCCACATTGTAGATATCCACTTGAGGCTTTACAGTAACTTTGGTATCGCCAAAATTATTATTCAGCCAAGCCATGTCTATTTCGTTATCGAAATGTCCGATATTACACAAGATAGTCTTGTCTCTCATCAACCTGAAGTGCCGCTCAGATACAATGTCCTTATTACCTGTGGCGGTTACCACAATATCAGCTCGAGGGATTGCACTGACCATTCTTTTTACTTCAAAACCGTCCATGGCTGCTTGTAAGGCACAGATGGGGTCTATTTCTGTAACAATCACGCGTGCGCCTGCACCACGTAGGGAGGCAGCTGAGCCTTTGCCTACATCGCCGTAGCCTGCTACTACGGCTACTTTTCCCGCCATCATTACGTCAGTTGCTCTGCGGATAGCATCTACCAATGATTCTTTACAACCATATTTGTTATCAAATTTTGATTTGGTTACAGAGTCATTTACATTAATAGCAGGGAAAGGAAGCGTTCCTTTTTTCATACGCTCATACAAGCGATGCACACCAGTAGTGGTTTCTTCTGAAACACCTTTGATGCTTTCAATGAGTTCGGGGTTTTTGTCTAATACTACATTGGTAAGGTCTCCACCATCATCAAGAATCATGTTCAAAGGTTTTCCACCTTCAAAAGCAAACAAAGTTTGTTCTATACACCACTCATATTCTTCTTCGGTCATACCTTTCCAAGCAAATACAGGAATACCAGCAGCAGCAATGGCGGCGGCAGCTTGGTCTTGTGTAGAGAAGATATTACAAGATGACCAAGTAACCTCAGCACCTAAGGCAATCAATGTTTCGATCAAAACAGCCGTTTGGATAGTCATGTGTAAGCAGCCTGCAATGCGTGCGCCCTTGAGGGGTTGAGAGGCACCATATTCTTCGCGAAGTGCCATCAAACCAGGCATTTCGGCTTCAGCTAGTTGAATTTCTTTGCGCCCCCAGTCTGCGAGGGTAATGTCTTTTACTTTGTAATTTGATTTTTCTGTATCAATCATTACTTTTTTATTTTTAGTGAACTAATGTATGCAAAAATAGGTGATTTTGTGCGAAAAAGAAATCTAAATGAAAATAAGTATCCAATTTACTGCATTTGCATAAATATCAAGAACTTGTCGAGAAATTAAATTTGGTTTCAAGCAACTATTTTTTATAAAATGATGGTGATATTTGCCAAAAACAACCAATATTACAAAGATTCTACTGTTCTCTCATAATCCTTGGTTACTCTACGAAAGAAATTTGTCCAAGCAAAGCTCCTTTCCACTACCCAACGCTTTGCTTCAACTACAAATTTTTGATTCTTTGACAATTTTTGTGATTGTGTGCGATAAGAACAGATTTGATAATCAGGTTTTTACAAAACATCATCAAGTAAAAAATACTATAACATACAAAAATTGTCAGAGAACCAATATTATTACAAGATGTATCTCCTAAATACTTTTCTAAACGTCCTGTCCAACCCTCCATATTATCCAAAAGAGCTACGCCTCCCTTTCCATCAGTTATATTGGTTGCGAAGACTTTTACAGCCCACAAACGCCAATCTGTTTTCAATGCTTAAAAACGCCCAATCCCTCTGCTACTTCCACAAAAGCCTGAATTGCCTTATCGAGGTGCGCGCGCTCGTGAATAGCAGAAAGCTGCACCCTAATACGTGCTTGCCCCTGTGGCACTACAGGATAGTAGAAACCTACCACATAAATACCTTTTTCCAAAAGTTTCTCTGCCATTTTCTGAGCAAGTACAGCATCATAAAGCATAATCGGCACAATGGCGTGTTCGCCAGGCTTGATGTCAAAACCTGCCTCAGTCATTTTTTGCCTGAAATAGCGTATGTTTTCTTCCAATTTATCACGCAGTTCAGTTGTTTCAGAAAGCATATCAAGTGCTGCAATAGAAGCACCCACGATGGCAGGGGCAAGCGTATTAGAAAACAGGTAGGGGCGAGAACGCTGTCTGAGTAGGTCCACAATTTCGGAACGCCCCGAGGTGAAACCGCCAGAAGCCCCGCCCAAAGCCTTTCCAAGCGTACCCGTAATGATGTCAATTCTTCCCAGTACTTCCCTGTATTCGTGTGTGCCTCTGCCTGTTTTACCCATAAAGCCCGAGGCATGACATTCATCTACCATCACCAATGAATCATATTTTTCTGCTAAATCGCAGATTTTATCTAGCTGCGCAATCGTGCCGTCCATAGAAAATACACCATCAGTTACTATGATGCGGTGCTTGGCAGACTGTGCTTCTTTGAGCTGTTCCTCGAGGTCTGCCATGTCATTGTGTTTGTAGCGGTAGCGTTGTGCTTTGCAAAGACGCACCCCATCAATGATAGAGGCATGGTTGAGTGCATCAGAGATAATGGCATCTTCGGCATTGAAAAGTGGTTCAAATACCCCTCCATTGGCATCAAAAGCGGCTGCATAAAGAATGGTATCTTCTGTACCCAGAAACTCAGCAATCTTTTGCTCCAGTACCTTATGAATATCTTGAGTGCCACATATAAACCGCACAGAAGCCAAGCCGAAGCCGTGGGTATCTAGGGTATCTTTGGCCGCCTGAATGATGCGCGGGTGCTGTGCCAAACCAAGGTAGTTATTGGCACAAAAGTTAATCACTTCACCAGCCTCTTGGGTGGTGACATTGGCGTGTTGTGGGCCAGTAATGACCCGCTCACGCTTATAAAGTCCTGCCTCTTTGATATTGGCAATTTCTTGGGTAAGGGTTTCTTTGAGTGTTCCGTACATATTAATAAATTATTTAGTTACCGAGTTATTGAGAGGTTGAGTTATTGAGTCATTGGTCATTGGTCATTGGGTCATTGGTTCTCCTAATTCCTAATCCACTAATAACTATTTTGTTACAAAGGTAAAGACAACTGAATAGGTATTTTAGTAGATTGTGTTATTTTATCTTTTTCTTCTTCCAAGTTGGATATTTGTAAGCCAAGTAGCCTGACTCCTGCCCTGAGTGGAAAGATTTTCTGTAAGAGATTTTCATAAATCAATTGAATTTCTGAGGCATTTTCCAATATTTTGTGGTATGTATGACTTCTTGTAATTTGCTTAAAATCAGCATATTTTACTTTTAATGTAAGTGTGCGTCCTGAGATTTTCTTTTGTATGATGCTTGGCATAACTTTTTCTAAAATTGGTTCAAGGGCTACTTGCATTTCTTCCAATGTGTGTAAATCTTCTACAAAAGTTCGTTCTGCACCAATAGATTTTCGGATTCTGTATGGATTGACAGGGCGATTATCTTGAGCTTGTGCTATATGGTAATAGAAACCTCCCGCTTTACCAAAGTGTTTTTGGAGGTCAGTCTTTGACCACTGTCTGAGGTTCTCACCTGTATAAATACCTAATTGGTGCATTTTTTGGGTCGTTACTTTGCCTATGCCGTGAAATTTATTGATGGGCAATTGATTGATAAAACGTACTGCTTGCTCAGGCGTGATGGTAAAAAGTCCGTCAGGTTTTTGATAGTCGGAAGCAATTTTTGCTAAAAATTTATTGAAAGAAACTCCTGCTGAGGCAGTAAGTTGCGTTTCTTGTTTGATTTTTTGTTTAATTTCACGGGCAAGTAGTGTAGCAGAAGGCATCAAGATTTTGTTCTCGGTTACGTCGAGGTAAGCCTCATCAAGTGAAAGTGGCTCTATGAGGTCAGTATATTGTTTAAAAATCGCCCTAATTTGATAAGAAACCTCCTTGTAAACCTCAAATCGAGGGCGCACAAAAATAAGATGTGGGCATTTTTGTAAGGCAATTTTAGAGGACATGGCCGAGAAAACGCCATATTTTCTTGCCTCATAGCTTGCCGCAGCCACTACTCCACGCTTGCCATCACCTCCCACAGCGAGGGGCTTGCCTCTTAGCTCAGGAAAATCGCGCTGCTCTACGGAAGCAAAAAAAGCGTCCATATCTATATGAATGATTTTACGAATTTTGAGGTCTGCATTTTCCACAATCTGTCTTAAAAGCCTTAGGGTTCTCAACCAAAGATAGTAAAAACCACGTACATTCTTACAAAATCAATAAGTTTGATAACTTTTTATGCAAAGCAATCAGCTTTTATTAGAAAAATAAAATAAATTTCAGCTTGTGATTTGTTTTAAGATTTTTTGACTTTTTTAGCCTTTTTATTACAAGGCATTCAATAATACTTAGAAAAATGCAATCTTGGTTATTTTTTTGCTATTTCAAAATCAAAAAAACACATACGTACAACTCGTAATGCTTGTAAGGCGCAGGTTTTTGGATATGAATAAATACTATCTCTTGTCTTTGAGTAAAAAATCACTATGTTTATTGTTAGTTTATTTTTTGTGTAGCGGGGCTTGGCAAGCAGTGGCACAAAGCCCGCAAGACAGTACGCAGCTCCAGCATATCTTTCAACTGAACGTGGAAGACATTTTCTCAAACAAGGAAACCAATAAACAAGAAGCCAATACAATTGCCTCTGTAACAGGAAAATCGGAAAATACTTTTGAAGTACCTGTGGGTGCTTCTGTTATCACCCAACGAGATATATCAAATGCAGGCTGTCTGAATTTAGCCGAGGCACTCCGATTATTGCCAGGGGTATTGGTACGCGAAACTACTGCTGGAAATTATGACATCAACATCAGAGGCTTCAATAATCTTCCCCCTTCCACAGATTTTGTGGCACAAGATAACAGCAATACCTTGGTAATGATAGACAATCGTCCCATCTTCAACTACTTTTCTGGGGGGACTTTTTGGGAAACTTTGCCGATTGATATACAAGATATAGAGCGCATTGAGCTAATCAGAGGAGCTGTAGCAGCACTTTATGGGCCTAATTCGGTTACAGGGGTTATCAATATCATTACTCGGAGGCCTCAAAAAGAGGGGGCATACACGCAAGCAGAGCTACAATATGGCTCACAAAACACACAAATTGTGAGAGGTTCTTTTGGAATGTTCATCAACGATAGGGCAAAACTATGGGCTTCGGCAAATTTCCAACAGCGTGATAGAACACAAGAAGACTACTATGCACTATTACAGCAGCAATACACCAACAATTTTGAGGACTTGATTAATTATCAAACGGGGCAAACACTCACAAGAGCAGAGTTTCTTACGGCTTACCCTAATTTAGGCTTATCGCAGCGCAAACTAGGAATAAATCTTTTTGGGGATTTTGTGCCACTCAAAAAACTCAAAACTGAGGTAGCCATTGGCATCGAGAACTCTCAAGCACTACGCCCTTTCGCCGAAAATACTTATACACCCATCTCTACTATGCGCTCGCAGTCGTGGTATGCCAACATCAATAACTATTATGGCAATGCACACCTACAAGTAGCCTACCTAAGAGGCGAACAGGAACCTGGGGTGCGGGTGCTCGGAAGCCATTATGATTTTAATGTGCTTGATGTTATAGCAGATTACAGCATCAAAACCGAAAAACTACTCATCAAGCCAAGTATTAGCTACAGAAGGGCTATTTATGATGATACTCCATACTTTGCCAACCTAGGTAGTGAGTTTGCTACGGGGCTACTCAATGCTCGTACGATGCTTGATGACCTTGCTGCTGCTTTACAGGCAGACTGGAATGTAGGCAAATTTAGACTGGTAGGTGCTGCACGCCTAGATAAGTACAATGTGCCAGATGCTACCTATTTTTCCTATTTGGGTGCTATCAACTACCAGCCCTCAAAAAATCATTTCCTTAGATTATCTTATGCTAAGGCAAACCAAAGTCCTTTCTTCGTGAATGTATTGGCAAATTATGAAACACAACTTATCCCTACACCTGACCCCAACTTGCTGCTTAAAGTAGAAATTTTAGGTAATGAACAAATCAATTTGTTAGAAAATAAATCATTAGAATTTGCTTACCGCAGCAAAATAGGCAAAGGCTGGCAAACAGAGCTAGAGTTTTTTTATACCACAAGCAATGACTTCAGCAAAATAGTGCAAAGCAACGAACTCATTACAGGTGCGCCACTCATCTTCAACAGCATATTCAGGCGAAGTAATATCGAGATGACTGCCGAGCAGCTAGGGCTTACTTTCTCGGCAGAATATAGCTTTGAAAAAGGAAAGTTTAATCTTTTTGGCACAGTGCAACAGACCAATCTTCAAAATTTCTCTCCGTTTAACCTTAGCCCCGAGAGCGACCCTTCAGGAGAGGAGAATACCAGCATTCAGTCTGATGTAGAAAATTATGCAGCTACCCCTACTTTTTATGGCGGTTTCTCGGGCTTTATCACAATAGGGAGTCGCTTTCAAGTAGCAGCCAATGGCTATGTGTTTACAAGGCACGAACTGACGCATATCTCTGATGAAATTCTCGATAGACCAATAGCCCCTTTTGAAGTGAAAACGAAGTTTTTGCTCAATGCTAAACTTACTTATTTACCCGTTCAACAATTAAAGCTATTTTTAAACCTTAGAAATATACTTTTGCAAGATAGCCAAGAGTATTATTTTACCGACCGCATAGGAAGCATGGTATTGCTAGGCATTAATTTTGAACTCTAAAGACACATGACAAAAAAAGTAATACAACAATCTCACATTTTTTTTTGGCTACAAGCAAGGCTAATATTGAGCCTATTCTTGCTACTGTCTGTACTCAATAGCCACGCACAAACCACCACCCAAAAACTAGAAACCGAACTCAAGACAACCAATGATGTAGCCAGAAAATTAAATCTCTTGCCACAATTAGTACAGGCATACTACCAAGAAGGAAAACTCGAAACCGCCAATAAATATGCCGAAGAAGGACTGCAACTTGCCCGTACACAGCAAGATGCAAAAGCTGAAGGGCTTTCTATCTATTGGATAGCCAAAGTATCACAGCAAAAAAAACAATACAATACCGCACTCAATCAATACCTTGAAGCCCTTGCCCTTGCCGAAAAACAAGATAACCTCCAACTCAGCAAAGACATCTACCAAAATATGGGCGACTTGTACCTAGCGCAAAGTGCCTACGAAAAAGCCATCAGCAATTATCAAACTGCACTCGAGGTAAAAGTCCCAAAAGAAGGCAAAGCCAAAACTATACTGCTAGAGAGCCTTGCTTTTGCTCAACTTCAACACCGACAGTATAAGGAAAGTATCAGTAACTATCAGAAGTCACTAGAAATTCATACCCAAAACAAAGAGCTTAAAGCCCAAAACAGAATACTCGAGAAACTTTCGGAAGTAAGCCTCCTTGACGGCAATTTGCAAGAAGCACTCAAATACAATCAAAAAATTGTAGAACTCAATAAAATATTAAGTGATGGTGTGAGTCTTGCCAGCTCACTGAATAATCTAGGCTACATCTACAGAGAACTAGGCGATGAGAAAAACGCCCTCAAATATATGAAGCAAGCCCTTGAACTCAACAGCAAATTTGATGTAGCGAATCGTAATCAGGAACTCAGAAAAAGAGATGCGCTCTATGCTATCAACTTGGGGGTTACTTACAGCAATCTAAAAGAGTATAAAAACGCACGAAAAAACTTTGAAGATGCACAAAAAATCTATTTGGCACAAAATAATGAGCGAGGCATAGCAAAAACATACAATTTTATTGCTGCCAATGATTATGCAAGTGGGAGAAACGAATCTGCTGTTAGGCAAATCAACCAAGCCATAGAAATAGGCGAACGCCTCAAAGATGATGAAATCTTAAAGACTTCTTATTGGCTGCTTTCTGAAATCAACCGAAAAAATAGCAACTTCCAATCAGCACAGCAATACTACGCAAAATTTCAAGAAAGCAACCAACGCCTCAAAGAAAAAGAAAGACAGCAAGAGCAGTTTTTGCTTCAAAACCAAATCAACATAGAAAAAACCGAGGGAGAAATCAAAATACTGCTAGCAGAAAAGGAAAGACAAGCACTTGCCCTCAAACAATCTGAACTTGAGAGAGAAAAACAAGTACAAGACCTCAAACTTAAAGAAAATGAACTTGCCCTGCTCAAAAGAAACCAAGAACTGCAAGTAGCTGCCCTGCGCAACCAACAGCTCGAAAAAGACCGTGTAGAGCAACTCTTACAAATCACCAGAGAGCAAGCCCGCAGCGAAAAACAAAAGAGAGAAATACAACAGCTCGAATCTAGCAAACGTATTCAAGACCTTGCGCTCAAACAAAAAACTGCACAAGAAAAAGAAAAACAACGCGCCATAGAGCTACTCAACAAAAACCAAGAACTCAAAGACCTACAGCTCAAAGAAGCCGAAAATTTACAACAAAATAGATTGTTAGCAGGCATTGCCGTTTTTGCATTTCTTGCCATCATTATTTTTTTGATAGGCGTGAATGCTGTCAGAAATAGACGCAAAAACCGACAACTCGCCCAACAAGCCAAAGAACTCGAAATCTTTAACAAAAGACTGCAATCCAATGAGCAAATCCTCCAAAAAGCCAATGATAGACTCAAAAAACGTGAACGCGAAATCAAAGAAAAAAACGAAGAACTACAAGCCAGTGAAGAAGAACTCCGTCAAAATATGGAGGAACTAGAAGCCAATAAAGAAGAAATAGAAACCCAAAAAGAAGCATTGCAATTTGCCTACCTCAAAATAGAAGAAAAAAACAACGCTTTTATGCAGTCTGTAAAGTATGCCGAAAAAATACAACAGGCCATCTTACCCAACCAACTCCAACTGAGAAAGAATTTTGCCGACCATTTCGTAATTTACTTGCCCAAAGATGTGGTATCGGGCGATTTCTTCTGGTTTACAAAATTAGGAAATAAAAACTTTGTGGCTTGTGTAGATTGCACAGGGCACGGCGTACCAGGTGCATTTATGTCGCTCATAGGAAGCTCTCTCTTGAATCAAATTGTGAACGAACAGAAAATAGCAGAGCCACACCATATCTTAGAAAACCTACACTCTAGCGTAGTAAAAGCACTCAAACAACGCGAAACCAGCAACATAGATGGAATGGACCTAAGTATCTGTGCTTTTGAAACTTGGGAAGACAATCAGATTACCTTGGAGTTTAGTGGCGCAAAAAGCTCTGTCTATTACCTCCGCGAGGGAGAACTGCACGAACTCAAAGGCGACCGCAAGGCAATTGGAGGCTCTCAAAACGATAAAATATTAAATTTTACCTTGCAGCGGGTTACACTACACAAAGGCGACTTGGTCTATATGACTACCGATGGATTTGAAGATGCACCCAACCCCAAACGTAAGAAATTTGGCACTAAGCGCATCAAACAATTACTTCTTGAAAATAGCCAACAGCCGCTCAACAAGCAAAAAGATGTTTTGCTCGAAGCTTTGCATACACACCACAGCGGCACACTCCAAAGAGATGACATTACTTTTATCGGCTTGAAAATATGAATTTGTTTTGTAACTATACAAAAGTATAATGTCTTGTTTTCACTAATAAGATGCCTTGCATTGAAAAAGAAGTGCCCAAACAAATTCTTGGAAACCTAGTAAGTAAAATCAACAAAAAATTGCAATATGAAAAACAATAACAATCTCTACAAATCTTCACTGGCTTTGCTTACAGACCTCTACCAACTTACTATGGCGTATGGCTACTGGAAAGCAGGAAAAGGAGAACAAGAAGCAGTATTTCATTTATTTTTTAGAAAAACACCTTTTCAGGGAGGATTTGCAGTTGCTTGTGGGCTTGAGATGATAGTAGATTTGCTCGAGAATTTTAGGCTAGATTCAAGTGATATCGAGTACCTCGCCTCGCTCAAAGGCAATGATGGAAAAGCACTTTTTGAACAAGGATTTTTAGATTATTTGGCTAAAATGAAATTTACTTGCACCATAGATGCTATCCCAGAAGGCACGGTCGTCTTTCCACACGAACCGCTGATACGTGTGCAAGGGCCTATCATCCAAGCACAAATCCTTGAGACAGCTATGCTGAATATCATCAACTTCCAAACCCTAATTGCAACCAAAGCCGCCCGTATGCAGGTGGCCACAGGCGGCGAACAGGTGCTTGAGTTTGGACTACGCCGAGCACAAGGGATAGATGGCTCACTGGCTGCAAGCCGTGCAGCCTACATAGGCGGCTGCAATGCTACTTCTAATGTATTGGCAGGAAAACTCTTCGGGATTCCCGTGAAGGGTACACACGCACATAGCTGGGTGATGTCTTTTGACTCAGAAATGGAAGCTTTTGAAACTTATGCCGAGCACATGCCCAACAACTGTGTGTTTTTGGTAGATACTTATGATACCCTAGAAGGAGTAAAAAAAGCCGTAGAAGTAGGTAGAAAACTCCGTGGGCGTGGTTTTGAAATGAATGGAATACGTCTTGATTCAGGCGATTTGGCCTATCTCAGTATAGAAGCACGCAAAATATTAGATGAAGGGGGCTTCCCCAATGCTGCCATCGTAGCAAGCAACGACCTGGACGAGAACATCATCACTAGCTTAAAAGCACAAGGGGCAGCCATTACAGTCTGGGGAGTAGGTACCAAGCTCATTACTGCTTACGACCAGCCTGCCCTTGGGGGAGTTTATAAAATTGCTGCCATCAAAACTAAAAATGGTACTTGGGACTATAAAGTAAAACTCTCTGAGCAAACTATCAAGGTATCTAACCCAGGTATTTTACAAGTGAGGCGTTTTGCCAACACCCAAGAGTTTGTAGCAGATATGATTTATAATCTTGATAAGCCTCCACACCAAGAGTCCATCATTCTTGACCCTATGGACCCGACAAGGCGCAAAAAAATAGACCCAAGCATACATACTTATCAAGATTTGCTTATACCTATTTTTAAAGATGGGCAAAAAGTCTATGAATTACCTGATATTCAAGACATTAAATTACATCTCAAAGCACAATTGGCACAATTTCACCAAGGTATCAAACGCTTTGTCAATCCACACAGCTACCCTGTAGGGCTCGAGAAAGGACTAAGTGATGATAAATATGATTTAATTATGAAGTTGAGAGGCTGAGTCAAGGTTTCTTTTTGAGTTTTTGGGGGAGTGCTAGCCCTGAGCAGCTACTTCCCTCAAAAAAGTTTACCCAAAATTTGTTATTTTTCAAAGTGTCTTCTTCAAGCCGTGTCCTGTCAAGACAGAAGCTACTACTTCATCAGGCTGGGCATATTGAGTGAGGTATTGCTGTAGCCCTGCTATTACTGCCGCTGAGGTAGGCTCTACATAGTAGCCTCTCTGGGCGAGTGTGTGCCAAGTTTCTTTGATGGCTTCTTCTTCTACATTGATAAAAAGCCCCTTGGTTTTTCTCACAAAATCGAGCATCTGCGGGGCGCGTTTGGGCTTTGCAATGGCAATCCCTTCTGCTATGGTAGGCTGTGTGTCAATGCTTTCCACATCTTCTTGGGCTTTTTCAAAGGCCTGACTGAGCGGAGCGCAATGGGCAGCTTGGATACCTACAAGTTTGGGTATAGCTTTGATGATGCCGCTTTGCTGAAGCTCTTTGAAGCCTAGGTATGCCCCAAGAAGCAATGTGCCATTGCCTGCGGGCAGCACAAGGGTATGAGGTGCTTTAAAATTAAGTTGTTCTACTATCTCATAGGCAAAAGTTTTTGTGCCTTGAAAAAAAAAAGGATTCCAGACGTGGCTTGCGTAATAGGTATCTTGCGCAGCAAGTAGCGCAGCTTGTGCTGTATCTTCGCGTGAGCCATGCACTTTGATAACTTCTGCCCCACAGTGTTGCATTTGATTTATTTTGGCGGATGAGGTGTTTTCAGGTAAAAAAATCTTACATTTAATGCCCGCAAGGGCAGCATACTGGGCTACTGATGCGCCTGCATTGCCCGAGGAGTCTTGTACTACTTCTTTGATTCCCAGACTTTTGATGTGGCTCATCAAGATGCTTGCCCCTCTATCTTTGTAAGAGCCAGAGGGGAAAAGGTAATCTAGCTTGACCCAAGCCCATTGTTTACCAAAAAAAATCTTTTGTAAAGGGGTAAAGCCTTCTCCAAAACTCACTTGTGGGGCTTCATTACTGAGCGGAAAGGCGGCTTTGTATCGCCAGAGATTGGGCGGAAGGTGCTTCACCCAGTCCCAGTCTATGCTAGGTGTAAAGTCAACGTCTAAGAGTGTTCCCGCTTCGCTACACCAAATGGGCGCATCAATGGGGTATTTTTTTTGGGTGGTTTTGCAAAGAAGATGCATGTAATGGAGAGATTTACAGTAAGAAATTTTGCAAGACTTTGAGTTGAATACGTCCTTCATAAAAAGATTTTCCAAAGAGTACTTGTTGCACACCGATTGCCCCAAGATTTTCTATATCTTCTATAGAGCGGATGCCACCACTAGCTGTAATTTCTAAATCGGGAAATTTTTCTAGCATCTGTTTGTAGGTTTCAATGGCAGGCCCTTCAAGCGTACCATCACGCGAGATTTCGGTAGATTTTACTTTGCGAATACCTCTTTCATAATAATTATTGATGTGTTCAAAAATATCTACGCCTGTGTGTTTTTTCCAGCCTTTGGTACGCACTATGCCGTGGAGGGCATCAGCAGCTAAAATAATTTTTTTGTTGCCATAGGTGATAAGCCAATCATTAAATTTTTCTGGTTCGTGCATGGGTACACTTGCTACGGCAATGTAGCTTGCTCCAAACTCAAAGGCTGTGCGTACATCTCCATCTGAGGTGATTCCACCTGTAAACTCCACCTCAAGTTTTGTATATTTTGTGATGGTTTCTAGGATAGGATAATTCACTACTTTGCGCAGCCGTGCGCCATCTATATCAATCAAATGTAAACGTGTGATGCCGTTGTCTTCAAACTCCATGGCAAGGTCGAGGGGATTTTTGTTATAGACCTTGACTTGGTCCACATTACCTCTAATAGTTTTGACCACTTTCCCCCCCAAGATAGCAACAGACGGAACTACTCTAATCATATTTTTTTTGTTTTGAAATGGTTAAAATTAGTAATAAGATATTCAAGATATTTTTCAGTATGACCGTCAAAGATAAGGCTATCTGAGCTTGACTACGTAAAGTTTAACAAAAATAGAAAAGATTTCATCATTTTAAAAATCGTGGGTCAGCTTTTCTGCACAACTCAGGAAAGATAAATTTTTATGTAAGGTATTTTTTGGATAAAAAATATGGTTGTCTGACAATTTTTGTGGAAATCTGCAGCAGCGGACTGAAAGTCCGCTGGCATTTATATTCTGAACAGTATTCAGCTCATCTTATCGCACACCATCACAAAAATTGTCAAAGAGCCCACTTTTTTACTCATACTCGCATACCAATCACCAGAATATCATCTCTTTGAGTGGTATTGAGTAGCTGTCTGTGAAGTGCCTCTTCTAGTAGTTTACCTTGCTGCTCGGGTGTATCTTGATGAATTTCCAAGAGTAGTTTTTGCAATCTTTTATCGCCAAATCTTTTTCTTTTCTTGTCATTTTGGTCGGGGAAGCCATCAGAGCCTAAATAAATCATGGTATTTTTGGATACGCTGAAATATTCGTTCTGAAAACTGACGTGGCTGGGTTGTATGCCACCAATAGATTTTCTGACTCCTTTGAGCTGATATATGGTATTTTCTTCGGGTTTGATGTAGTAAAGCCCTTGCTTTGCCCCAGAATAGGTAAACTCTATTTGGCTACCTTTGGCGTGAGTATCCCAGCAGAGTACACCCACATCCATTCCGTTGATGTTGTTGGTTTCTTCTTGGCGAAGCATAATCTTGATGTCTTCGTGCAGCCGTTCAAGAATAGTAGCGGGGTCATAAATATCCCAGACCCTGATGATTTTATCCAGTACTGTGTTACCAATTAAGGTCATAAAAGCCCCTGGCACGCCATGTCCGGTACAGTCTGCCACAATCAAGAAGGTTTTCCCTCCTACTTCATTGAGCCAAAAGAAATCGCCCGAGACGAGGTCTTTGGGTCTGTAAAGCACAAAATAATCTTTGAGCAACCATTTGAGTTTTTCGGGGTAGGGCAGTATGGCATTTTGAATCAATAGCGCAGATTGAATGCTATTGGTGATTTGCTGGTCGCGGATTTGTAGTTCTCTTACTTTTTGCTCTATAAAATCCCTTTGTACCAAAATTTCCTCTTGGTTTTGGATAAGTTCTTCGTTTTGAGCAGCTATTTCTTCGGTACGTTCGGCCACTTTTTGCTCTAAATTTTCATTGGCTTCTAGTAATTCTTGAATCATGCTTCGGTTGTTGGCAAATATTTGTGAGATAATTTCAAACCAGGGCTTCCAAAAGTAAGGCACTTTGCCTTGGTAGTGTATCCGCTCGCCTCTCTGCTCATCTTGGATATGCCTTACCAGTTTTTCGGCAGGCACAATAAATTTTCGCTGTGTGTAGTAAGCAGAAGCTATCAATACTGTAAAAATACTCACTAGCATAAACACCAAATAAAAACCGATGTCTTTTAAGATAGTGGTGTAGGTATCCCAGACACGCACCACATAGACGAGCTGCCAAGGCGTTTGGGGTAGCGATTGGTAGTAAAAAAAGTAATCGCCGTATTGGTGTAGAGTCTGTGCCTTCCATTTTGATAAGTCTTTCAGTTCGTTGTAGAGTGCTTGGTTGGGAAAAGCCAATGCTGCTGATTTTACTTCTTTACTGTTTGAGCTCACCAAGGTAGGGTGTGCGAGTAGCTGCTGACTATTGTTGATGAGAAAAATCTCTCCTAGCATTAGTTGAGATTTTTTGATGATGGTGTTGAGTGAGTCTAGGGTTACATCTAAGCCGATAACTCCTTTAAACTCATCTTTGGCATAAATAGGAATAGTGGCAGTAGTCATCAGTCCTTTGCCTGTATCATCTACATAAACATCAGTCCAGAATGAATTACGCTGTGGGTTTTGAGCGGGCAACACATTTTTATATACCCTGAGCGCATTTTGAGAATTACTTTCTTTATAATGGAAATCTTTTGAGCTAACATAAGGATACAAGGCAATAAAAGAGGGCTTTTGCTGGTCGAAGCCTTGATAATAAGCCGCAACTACATTGGGAGAGATGGCCACTGTATTTTCAAAAATAGGATTTAAGCCAAATGCCATTCTGATTTGTGATTGGATATTTTTGCTTAACTTTTTTGTGCTGCCTAGCCCAGTGATATTGCTGCATTGTTGCTTAGACAATGTACTAGGCAGGCTATCGAGATGAAAAAAAGTCTTGTCTGGAGCATCTTGTAGGTAATCCATCAAAAAATAGTCTTCATTATTTAGGCTTTCATTGCTCATTTCGTAGCTTCCAAAAGACCTAAGCGTCTCGAGGCTAGCTTGGGTAACACTTAGCACGGAGTTGAGCTGTGAGATATTTTCTTGAAATTGGCGGGCAATGTTATTTTTTTCGTAGTTAAGGCGGTTCTGGAGTTGATTGTAGGCTAAAAAAAGCGTAGCCATCAGCACAAAAACAAAACTAATTAAGATTATTCTATAATATCCTTTAAATATACTAATCTGATTCATCTAAATACCACAGGTAGTTTTTTTTACATCATCTTTTTTCATAGTGGTTGCAATTTAGCAACATTAACAAATATTTATCCAAAAATTAAACAACCGTTAATTTGACAGTTTCAAAATGAATTTTATTTAGTTGCTGAAGTATAAAAAAGCACTAATCTAGGTGTAAAAACCAACGTGCTATGATTTATTTTTTTAACTTTACACCTCAGATGGGAGTGCTACGGCAGCCTAATTAAAATGATTGCGGTACGAAATCATAAAAAAATACCCGAAAACTATTTCTTATTGATTTTTTTGAGATGAACAAAACACTTTATTTTTTTTATGCCTTTCTAAGCATTTGCTTACTCAATGCTTGTGGGCAAGAGCGTGTATTTGAGAAAAACTATGATTTGCCCGAAGCCAAATGGGCTGCCGACTCAATATTGGTTTTTGAGCTAGACATCAAAGATGCCAAAGCCAAATACAATTTCTACTACAACCTGCGCAACGACCTGATGTACCCTTATCAGAATATTTATGTGAGCTTCTACCTAGAAAATGAAAAACAAGAAATCATAGCACAAGAACTCCAAAACATTACCCTCTTTGATGTCAAAACAGGACAACCCTTTGGCAGTGGCTTTGGCAGCGTATATAGCCATCAACTTGCCATTCCTAAGCTCACTAACTTCAAATTTCCTACTGCTGGCAAATACACTTATAAGCTAGAGCAACGTATGCGAGAAGACCTGCTGCCTAAGGTACTCTCTGTGGGCTTAAAAATAGAAAAGGCTTTGTAATCCCCTCAAGTAAACAAGATAATTTTTAAACCAACTTTGTAATGCTTTGTGTATTTTAGCTACTTGTTGAGGAAAAGTGAAGAATTAGTAAATGAGAGATTGGAGATTGGGAGAAGAAACGAATGAACTAATGACTAAAACTGAGCCACTAGTTGATTAGTCATTAAGAAAACCAACAACTGAATAACACTGTAATCAAACCACCAAACAACACCATGTTTAGAGATATATTTCTTTTTGAATTGCGCTATCGCTTAAAGCGACCTGCTACTTATATTTATTTTATCATTTATACCCTTGTAGGTTTACTTTATGGAGCTATTCTATATGGTAGTTTCGGAACAGAAGTAGCCATACAAATCAGTGGGGGTGGACAGAATTTACTCAATGCACCTTTTAGCTTGCACAGTCTGATGGCTGGGGTGGGCGTGATAGGGCTTTTTGCTGTGGCTGCCTTTATGGGTGTGCCTGTTTACCGTGATTTTGAATACAAGATGCACTCTTTGTATTTTACCAAGCCCATTAGCAAGTTTGCCTACTTAGGAGGTAGATTTTTAGGATCTTTTGTCGTGCTGATTTTTGTGCTGTTTGGCATCGTGCTAGGCTTTCTGGCTGCTTTACTTTTGCCAAATATTTTGCAAGAAAAAATGGGTGCATTTCAGCTCTACCATTACCTTCACCCCTTTTTAATGTCTGTTTTGCCTTTGGCTTTTTTTACAGGGGCTATTTTCTTTGCTACTGTTTCGCTTACCCGTAATCAACTTTTTATCTATCTCAATGCAGTTATTATGTTGGTGCTACTCAGCGTGGCGGGCAGTCTCACCGAGCAAGTAGAAAACAAGTTTATTGGGAGTTTACTAGACCCAACGGGCGGCATTGCCTTACAGACTACCACAGAGTATTGGACCATTGCCGAACGCAATACGCAGATTGTACCTTTTTCTAATGCCATTTTACTCAATATGTTGCTATGGCAGGGTGTAGCACTGGCTATTCTAGTATTTACTTATGTGCGTTTTTCTTTTAGCTATACTGCCGATGCACCCTTGGTGCGTCGCAAGCCTGAGTCTGCCATCAAATTATTGGGTGATGTAGTGAGTGGTCATAAAATTAACTTGCCTAAAGTACAGACCATTTTTAACCAATCTAAAAACTGGCAATTGCTTTTCCAGCTTACGGGCAAAGAGTTTAAAGGTGTGGTGAGTAGTATTATCTTCTTGGCAATTACCCTAGTAGGGCTGCTACTGTTGGTGCTTAATGCAGTATTCAGTGGGCAAATTTATGAAACCCCTACCCTGCCTGTTTCCTATCAGGTGATAGACCAAGTAGGTAGTTCGTTTTCACTTTTTGTGATTATTATTATTGTATTTTACTCAGGAGAGGTAGTTTGGAAAGAGCGTACCCACCAAGTAAACTTGATGTTTGATGCGATGCCCCTGCCCAGTTGGGTCATTTTTGGGTCTAAGTTGCTGGCTTTGTTTGGGGTGATTTTCTTTTTGAGTACAGTCATGATTGTGAGTGGCTTGCTGATACAAACTTTTCAAGGATACTTTAAATATGAACTGGGCTTGTATTTCAGCACTTTGTATTTTTATAGAATATTGCCTTTTCTTACTTTTTGCGCCCTTACATTTTTTGTGCAAGTGATGCTAAACAACAAGTATTTAGGATTTTTTATAGTGATTTTATTTTTCTTCTTCAGCAATACCTTTTTGCCACTGCTTGGGGTAGAAGATAATCTCTTTCAGTTTAACTCTAGCACAGGCTTAATCTATTCTGACATGAATGAATATGGCAGTTTTTTGTATGGCTATATGAGTTATAAAGTCTATTGGGGCTTTTTGGCATTACTACTGTTGGTATTGGCAAGCATTTTCTGGGTGAGGGGCAGCGACAATGCTTGGAAAAGCCGTGTGCGCAATGCTTCGCAAAATTTTGATTTGAGTAAAAAGGCTCTTTTCGGGTTGGCTCTAGTGGGCTTTTTGGGTATGAGTGGCTTTATCTACTACAATACACATCAGCTCAACAACTTTATGACAAGCAAGGAAAGGCTTAAGCAAGTGGCAAACTATGAAAAAACCTATAAAAAATACGAGAAACTCCCTCAGCCCAAAATTACTGAAATAAAACTTGAGGTAGATTTGTACCCTTCTGAGCAGGGCTTAAAAACCAAGGGCGTTTATACCTTACAAAATAAAACCACACAGCCCATCAAAGAAATTCATATTTTATTACTTGCAAAGCCCGATAAAGCGAATTTTAAGTTTTCTAAAACTGCTCAACTCAAAAAAGAAGACGAAAAATACGACTATTATATCTATACGCTCGAGCAGCCCTTAAAACCCAAAGAAAGTATTAAACTAAATTTTGATTTAGTACATACTACTCAAGGCTTTCGCAACAACGGTGCAAACACTGACATTGTGCAGAATGGTACTTTCTTTAATAATTTTAGCTATTTCCCGCTCATAGGCTATCAAGAACTTGCCGAAATGAGCCAAAACGACCTACGTAAAAAATATGGATTACCACGCAAAGAACGTGTGCCATCTATTGATAGCAAAGAGGGCAAACAACGCAACTTTATCACCAAAGATGCTGATTTTATACAATTTGAAGCTACCCTCAGCACCGAAAATGACCAAATTGCCATTGCCCCGGGCTATCTCCAAAAACAATGGGAAAAAGACGGACGAAAATACTATCAATACAAAATGGACTCGCCCATTATGAATTTTTACAGTATTCTCTCAGGAAGATACCAAGTCAAAAAAGATGTATGGAAAGCTCCCGACGGAAAAGTGGTGAGTTTAGAAATCTACCATCACCCTACGCACATCTACAACCTAGACCGTATGATGAAAGGAATGAAAGATGCTTTGGCATATTATTCTGAAAATTTTGGTCCTTACCAACACCGCCAAGCACGAATTATAGAATTTCCACGCTATGCCACTTTTGCACAGTCTTTCCCCAATACCATTCCTTTTTCGGAAGGCTTGGGCTTTATTGCCAATATAAACGACAAAAGCAACATAGATTATGTCTATTATGTAACTGCCCACGAAATAGCGCACCAATGGTGGGCGCACCAAGTAGTACCTGCCAATACACAAGGAGCAAACACCATCTCAGAGAGTATGTCGCAGTATGGGGCTTTGATGGTGATGGAAAAAACTTTTGGGGCTGACCAAATGAAGAAATTTCTCAAAATAGAACTCAATGGCTACCTCAGAGGAAGAAGTGGCGAGATACAAGAAGAAATGCCACTGCTGCTCTCCGAAAATCAACAATACATTCACTATCAAAAAGGCTCGCTGGTAATGTATGCCCTCAAAGACTACCTAGGAGAAAAAAATCTCAATGCTGCCATCAAAGAATATGTCCAAAAAGTGAAATTCTCAGGTCCTCCCTACACTACTACGCGCGAAATGGTGGCTGCTTTCAGAAAAGCCACCCCCGACTCGCTGCAATACCTCATTGAGGATATGTTTGAAACCATCACACTCTACGACAACCAAGTAAAAGAAGTCAAATACAAAGAGCAAAATGGTAAATACCTTGTTACAATAGAATTTGAAGCAAAAAAGCTAAGGGCTGACGGTGCAGGCAAAGAACAAGAAATAGCCATGCAAGATTATATAGATGTAGGCATCTTTACCAAAGAGAAAAAAGACGGCAAAGAAGAAACTGTTCCGGTCTATTTCAAAAAACACAAAATCACCAACAAGGATACAAAAATAGAAATTTTGGTAGATAAAAAACCCGAAAGTGCAGGCATAGACCCCTACAACAAACTCATAGACCGCAAACCTGATGACAATACTAAAACTGCCCGCAAGACAAGTAAAGAAGGAGATTGACCCTAAGGATTGCTTTTTATGGTGTAGCTAAACTCTTTACTTTTATTTTCTCGGCTTTTTGTCCTAATTTTGGGCTTTAAATTGAACAATGAATATGAATCTAAATCAATGCTGGTTTAAAATAGTAGTGTTCTATTTTCTTTTGATAGCATTATTGGCTTGCAATCAGGGAGAGAAAAATAAAGGTACGCTACAAGAAAATGAAACTGACACCCCGCTCATTCTACAAGATGCCCCTATTTTTGATGCGGATTCATCATTTGCTTTTCTTAAAGCACAAATTGATTTTGGCGCACGTGTACCCAATACACAAGCTCACAAACAATGTGGCGATTACCTCGAGAGCCAGTTAAAACGCTTTGGCTGGAAGGTAATTGCACAAGAATTTGAGGCTTATACTTACAATAAGGTGCTGCTCAAATCACGTAATATCATTGCCAGTTATAATCCTGCTGCTACTACACGTATTCTCTTGGCGGCTCACTGGGACACACGCCCCTTCAACGACAAAGAAGTAAAAGATAGCACCCAATACCAACCCATAGCAGGGGCAAATGATGGCGCAAGTGGTGTGGCTGTGCTCCTTGAAGTAGCACGCACTATACAAAACGAACCGCAAAAGCTCGACATTGGCATAGATATCATCTTCTTCGATAGCGAAGATTATGGTCAGCCCGAAGACTACGCAGGAGAGTGGCAGCCCGACCAATGGTGTCTAGGCTCGCAGCATTGGGCAAAAAATAAACACAAAGAAAATTATACAGCTTATTTTGGTATTTTGCTAGACATGGTGGGTGCAAAAAATGCCAAATTTTACAGAGAAGGCTACTCTATGAAATATGCCCCAAGTATCAACACCAAAGTCTGGCAAATAGCCCAGCAACTCGGCTTTGAAGCATATTTTATCTCCAAAAATAGTCCTGCCATTACAGATGACCACTACTACGTCAATACTTTGGCAAATATCCCTATGATTGATATTGTAGACTATGACCCTAGCAACCAAGGTTCGTTCTTTCCGAGTTACCACCATACCAGCAAAGATGACCTTGAGATTATAGACAAAAATACCCTCAAAGCCGTAGGGCAAACAGTGGTGCAGGTTTTGTATAATGAATCTAAAGCACTACAATAAAAAACTTAACTGTTATGCATATTTTACATTTAGAAGATTACCAAGATTTGCAAGATGAATTGCTAGAAATCATTGCACTTTTTCATCAGCGCGGCTGGTCGCCTGCTACCAGTACTAACTATTCTTTCAGAAACCCAAAACCTTACCACGAAACCTTTACGATTTCCTCGTCGGGGGTTGATAAACTGCACTTTAAAGCAGAAGATTTAATGATGATAGATGATGAGGGCAAGCCATTCTCTGGGTATGAACATAAAAAGCCCTCAGCAGAAACTTTTTTACATACCATGCTCTACCAGCACCTCGATACACAAGCCATTTTGCATACCCATTCTGTGGCTTCTACCGTTTTTTCGCTGGTACATCATAAAGACAAAATAGTGCAACTTACTGGTTTTGAAGTGCTTAAAGGAATAAGAGGCATCAATACCCATGAGGCTTCTGTTTCTATTCCTATTTTTGACAACTCACAAGACATCAAGGCTTTGAGCGAAGAAGTGAGAGTTTATTTTGACCATAACCCAAAGATGAGAGGCTTTTTATTGGCTGGGCATGGGCTATATGCTTGGGGCGAAAGCCTTGCCGAAGCAAAAAGGCATACAGAGGTTTTTGAATTTATCTTTGAATGTATGAATCAGATGTACTGCTTTTGTCGCAAAGCAGACTAAAGTATAAAGCTCCCTATCATATTTGAGAGGCTGTAAATTTAGTTCTCTGACAATTTTTATAAGGAGGGGGTCGCTTTGAGCGACACCGTCCTTGTTTTCCTAATCTCACAAAAATTGTCAAATAACCATAAATTTTTACTTCTTCTTCTTTTTTACCTTATCTTTTTTCTCTAAAAGAGAGAGTACAGTATCTATTTTCTTTTCTAGTTTTTTCAAACCTTTGTCTGCCTTCATATTTTTGAGTTCTTCTTCCAACTGAGCAATGGTTTGAGCTTGCTTTTCAATTTGTTTTTGATATTTGGCAATCTCTGCCTTAAAATCAATGGCTGGCACTGATTCAGGTTCTTCTCGTTTTGTTGTAACAGTCGTCTTAGGTGTGCTATTAGTCTTCGTTTTGCGCCTTGTTGTTTTAGGTGCTTGTTCAGTTACTGGTGTTGCTTGTTCAGCAACTCCTGTTTCTTGGTGATTAGATGAGTTTTTAGTCATTTTTATAAAATTAAAATGGTAAAGTATTAAAAGATTACCCGCTTTTTCTGTGAGTATTTGTATAGTTAGTGTTTTATCTTTTCTAGCTATGCTATCACAAAATTACAGAGCATTAAAATAGCTTGCAAAATTAACAAAAAATTAATATTAAGTAAATATTTAGGTAATATAAATATTGGTAAATAGCTCCTAGAAGAAGTTTTGAAATAAATCCATCAAAAAAAAGGATTTTAGTAACTAAATTTGTGAATATTTTTTTTGACATTAAATCATTAGGCAAGAACAAACAAAACAATATGGGACGTGCATTTGAATATCGCAAAGCTCGCAAAATGAAACGCTGGGGCTTTATGGCAAAAACTTTTACACGCATAGGCAAAGATATTGCGCTGGCTGTTAAAGCAGGTGGCCCTGACCCTTCTACAAACTCCCGCTTGAGGGCTGTCATTCAAAATGCAAAGGCAGTCAACATGCCCAAAGATAATGTGGAAAGAGCCATCAAAAAGGCCTCTTCAAAAGACCAAGAAGACTACAAAGAAATCGTTTATGAAGGCTATGCCCCACACGGCATCGCAGTAGTGGTAGAGTGTACCACCGACAACCCCACACGCACTGTAGCCAATGTACGGAGTTACTTCAACCGTTCAGGCGGCAGCCTAGGTACGACAGGTTCACTAGATTTTTTATTTGATAAAAAATGTGTTTTCAAAGTTGCCAAAGAAAACTACGACATAGAAGAGCTAGAACTCGAGCTAATAGATTATGGCGTGGAGGAAGTCTTTGAAGATGAAGAAGAAATTGTGATGTATGGAGGTTTTCAAGACTTTGGTGCTATCCAAAAAGTATTAGAGGAAAAAGGCTTTGAGATAAAACAAGCTGAATTTGAGCGGATTCCTTTGGATACTAAACAACTTGATGAAGAGGCTGAGGCTGAGGTACAAAAATTATTGGATAAATTTGAAGATGATGATGATGTGCAGAACGTCTATCATACTATGGCTTAGGAAAGTGTAAAGTATAAGTTGTGAATTGTGCGCTTTTAAAGTGCTCCTTATCAGTAACTTATAAATTAAAGTAATCTAAGTTATTTTTTACATTTTCCTTAACACTGCTTCAATGTTGATTTTAAATGAATAGTAGAGGTTATTCAAATTGACCTTTTCAATTTTTTCTCTTCAAGAGAGTCCAAGTCAAGCACTTGACTATCAATAATTTAATAGCAATTTTATCTTTTCTATAAGAGGCTAAAAGCCATAAAAAAAGCCCTGTCCGTCTTGGGATAAGGCTTTTTTGAAACATTCTTCAACCAGCTTTGCATTGAGTCTTAATCTCAATTCACTAAAGAAAATATCCAAATGTTTGCCAAGATGCTAACAATCTGATTATCAGCAATTTAAAATAGTAAAGCACGCTAATTCTATCCCAAAATTGGAAAAATTAATTCAATTCAAGACTAGCAGCCTGTCTTGCAGATGTACTCACCTTTTGAGGTAATGGTGATAGTAGGTAGCTTTTTACATTCGTTAAAAAACAAGTAGCCATCTTTGAGACTTTTCCATAAAGAGAGCAAAGCGGGTTTATCTTTGTATTTTTCTTTTAGCTTCTTAAAATTCTCCTCGGTCAGTTTCATAGGAAAAATCGTAATAGGTATTCTTTTTTGCCCAGCCGCCTTGGCATCTACCGCAATCAAGTAAAGCTCCTTGATTTTGTCGTCTGTAATCGGAATACAACCCGTGGTTACACAGTCGCCATGCACAAAAATATCGTTGCCCAGGGCAGTGGTATCGCCTAGTAATGCATCGGCTCTGTTAGGATAATTAACTTTAAGAGATAAAAAGAATTTACTTTCGGGGTTAAACTCTACGATTCGGTAAAAGCCCTCTGGGATTTGTTTGTCACCTTCTTTGCGTTTGGGACCAAGCGTACCAGAAGTTTGGCAAAAGTTGTAAGTAGTAAGCAAAGAGAAAGAAGGCTTGTTTTTATCTCTTGCCCATACTTCTATTATTTTTTCTTCTTTAAAAGCCCTGAGGTAGATTTCTAATGATAGTTCATCAATTTTTTTATTTTGATAAAGTTGAGCAAGCAAGGGCTGTTTTTCTTTGTAAGCAGCTTTGACCCTAGCGTTTTTGAGTTGCTCGTCTTTGAATGCAGTAGGTGCGTAGCGTTGCGCTATAGAGTCAGCCACTGAGATTTTTGGAATAGTATCCTTGGGTGTGTTGGCTAGTTCTTTTTTATTCTCATCATTAGTTTTGGGTGATTTTTTGGGCATTTTACTGGCTATGTATTCAAAGCCCAGCAGGGCAGACACCACAAGTAAGATGATAAGTGTAATTTTTTGCGTTTTCATGGAGCTTATATCAAGTTAAAAAACTGTTTCTGATGGTTTTGATGATGCTTGTTACTAAAAATAGAAAATTAGCATAAATCTACCAACTAAACAAATACAAATGGCTAATTTAAAATGCTGGCAAATGAGAAGGAATAAATTTTCTTGAAAAAAACACCTAATTACTAGTAAATCTGATAAAAAATGTTAATTTTGCTAAAGTGAATCATCTCAAACAATTGTTTTTCTTTGAATTGATTTACTTTTAGATTTTATTTGTTAAATGGTAGATTTTATTTGTGTTTCTTTGCGAAGCCCCTCCATCAAAATACACATAACCAATTCTCAACATTTTGACATAGCTAAAGTATTTTTTAGACTTTTTAATTTTTTTAACTATATCTTACCCAAAATGGAAGCACTCCGCGAATTAGTAGAATTGATTACGCGCAAGCGAGTCAAAAAAGTTGAACTCTTCGATGAGCAGAGTCGCAACAAAAATAGCAATTATTACCAACTTTTTGAAGGAATCCACGCAAACAAATATGCCTCTGACGATGAAGCCGCACAAGACATCTACCAATGCGAAGCCTCTGCCAAGAAGTACTTAATCCTCAAAACACGCCTCAAACAAAAACTGCTCAATACTTTGTTTTTCTTGGATATGGAAAACCAAGACCATCTCTCTCCAAGAGAAATAGCACTCTATGATTGCAGCCGCAGCCTCTACCACGCCAAAGTATTGCTGCAAAACCACACCGAGGTACTAGCCCTTCCAATAGTAGAAAAAACCTACAAAAAAGCAAGAGAATATGCCCTCACAGAGGTAGAACATGACTGTGCTAAGATACTCACCAAATATTATGGCGAAAGCCAAAATTTTAAAGATTTTATTAACTTTAAAAATATCACCGAAAGGCTAGAAAAGAAGCTCTTTGCCGAAAACCGTGCCGAAAGATTTTACCTAGAAACTCAAATCACTTACCAAAAATCTAAAGCGCACCGCGAAACAGCGCAGAGGCTTGCCCAAAATTATACCCAAATCATCAAAGAAGATTTACAAAAGCACAAAAGCCAAGTGCTGGAAAACTACTTGCTCAAACTCCAAACCTTGCAAGGGCAATTTGAGGACGATTTCTCTGCTACTCTAAACTCACTCAACCAACAAGAACAACTCTACCAAAGCGAACCCGAAATCTATGCCCCAGACCAACTTGCATTACTGCAAATAGAAAAAATGGGCACTTTTCTTCAGCTCAAAGACTATTCACAAGGGGAAGCGTATTACCAAAATCTGCCCAACACCGAATTTAATGATACACATTGGTTTGAAATGCAGGCACTTCGCTTGCTACTTGCCCTCCATACACAGCAATATACCCAAGCCGCCGAAGTGTTTAAAGCTACTGTTGAACAAAATAATTTTAGACTACTAGAGGAAGAAAATAAACAAAGGTGGACTGTTTTTCAGGCGTACTTACACTATTGCTATCGCTACTTGAAGCAAAAAAATATAAGAACACTCATCCAAAATACTAAGCTCAATTTCAAACTGAGCGAATTTATAGATGACCGCCCTCCCTTCTCAAAAGAACAAAGAGGACTCAACGTAGCAAGTCTTGCCCTGCAAGTGCTGTACTACCTAGAAAGAGAAGATACAACCAGTATTACCGACTGTACCCAAGCCCTTGATATGTACCGCCGCCGCTATCCCAAAAAAGATGAATATTTTAGAAGTGAATGTCTAATCAGTATGATGATAGAAATGAAAGAACAAGACTTCCGTTTCTACCAAACACGCAAGAAGACAGATAAAATCTATCAGGAACTCAAAAAAACGCCCTCAAAAGCTAAAAATGAAGCCAAGTTTATAGAGGTATTTCCTTATGAATTTATCTGGGAAAGTATCTTAGAAAAACTCAAAAACTTTAGATACGGGTAAGCCTTCAAGTGGCAGATAGCTATCAAGGAAAGTGTAAATAATGAGTTGTGAAATATGATTTTTTGGTTTATCGTTATGAGCAACGTATAAGCAAAAATAACCAAAGTTACAACTTATATTTTCCTACTCTTGTTCTTTTATCTATGTCTTGTCTCACATTTTGGGTGCTTTATCACTGCAAGGGTCAGAAGGAAGCATAAAAAAAGTTGTTTATGAAAACACAAACAACTTTTCACAAAATATATTTCTTGTGATGGTTTATTCTTCCAAGTGTGAGCGCAGCATCCAAGCAGTTTTCTCGTGAGCTTCCATAATACCAATCAAGAAATCGTTGGTACCGTCATCATTGTATTTTTCGGCAGCATCTTTTGCATTGCTGCGCAATACCCTGATGATAGTTTCATAATCGTGCAAGAGCTCTTCAATCATTTCAAGTGCTTTTACACCTCTTTGTGTATTTTCTTTAAGATGCGTAATTTTGAGGTATTCTTGCATAGTACCCACAGCGGCAAAGCCTAAAGCCCTTACACGCTCGGCTATATCATCAATAAAAGGCAGCAATTCAGTAGCCTGTTCATCAAATAGCTCGTGGTATTCTGTAAAATGTACTCCTTTCACGTTCCAGTGAAAGTTTTTGGTTTTAATGTAGAGCAACATTTCATCAGCTAAGAGTGCATTGAGCATGCTGCTAAGTACTTCTCTGTTTTCCTTGTCGATGTCTATATGAAGCTCCATAGTATTTTTCGCAATAAAATTCATGAGTTTTTTGTTTGTTTGAGTTATATAATATATTTTAACAACTTCAAAAAGAGGCCAATTGTTTAGCTTAGTCATCTTCGGGAAAAGGTACAAACACAAAATTTGTAAAGTTTTGAGCTACATCAATCACAAACAAACAACAAAACTCATCAGCATCTTTGTATGCTTCTTTGAAGTGCTCAGGCTTACTGATAAGCTTTCGTTCTATCAATTCTTCAAGATATGAGATATGATAATTCCAGTCTAAGTTGCTAGTAGTTTTATCCATCAGAATCTGTCCGATATGTATTTCTTCTTTTGAAACTGGAAAGATAGGATATTGAGAGATTTTTCTGGCTCTCATCTGATAAGAAGCCTCTTGCAAGATAGGTGAAATTTTCACAAAGTCTTTGGTGATTTTGCCCAAGTATTTTCCGTCTAGTTCAGGGTCGTTTTCCATACTAATTCAATCTTTTTTGCAAAGATACAGCCCTTTTCTTTGAATTGAAACGCAAAGCCTCTCAACAACTATCTATTTTATCTATCTTCAAGCAAACTAGCACAGATTGATGCTTGAAGCGATTGAAAGTTTACCGAAAAGTAACTTACAATTATCGCCAAGACGTACTACACCGCAGCAACGCTACAGCACACAAAAAATATTTTTTAGATATGATAGGGCTATGATAGCTTAAAGCACTTTTAATCAAGCACTTAGTCATACATTCTGACCATCTACCTCAAAAACTTTTATAAAAGTTGCA
This sequence comes from uncultured Cytophagaceae bacterium, assembly GCA_964480455.1. Taxonomy (GTDB): domain Bacteria; phylum Bacteroidota; class Bacteroidia; order Cytophagales; family Microscillaceae; genus JAABSX01. The sequence goes on along the minus strand of CAYZQI010000011.1, from coordinate 18,511 downwards.
CAATAAAAGACATTAAACTCTATTTTTGTGTAATTATTGAGGAAGAACTATGACATAAAGTTTGCACTAAAATTATAAATTCGTTTTATTTGTAGGATATACCCTGTAATTGAGCATGAGTGAGTCGGAAAACATGATGGAGGCATACATTCAGACCTTGCTAAAAATCCAAGAGGAGCAGAGAGAACGCCCCTTAGATGAGCAAGAGATGAAGCGCATTGCTTATGATTTGGGTATGGACGAGGCAGACATTGCCAATATCCCTAAAAAAATAACTGATTTTATAGCACGGGGCAAAGGCTACAGCCGCTATGAAGATTGGGAAAGTGCTATCGAGGAGTTCTCGCAAGCTGTGGCTCTCTCACCCACTAACTTAGATGCACTCTACGGGCTTGCCAACGCCTACAGAAGTCGTTGGCTACTCAAAGGTTATAAAGACGACCTCACCAAAGCCAAAAATTATGTCAAGAGAGCTTTACAAGTAAACCCGCACCATGATGCCTCTTTTAAACTGGCCAGCGAGCTCAATAAAGGCAATAGCAAACTGCGCACCACCGACCCTTTTGGCAACTTGAAGGTAATCGGCAAAGAACTAGAGAAACTCAAAGAAAGTATCAACATACAAGAAACGCTCTCCAAGGAAGCACTCAAACTTGAAGGAAGAGGGCGTTTGAGAAAATCTAGCCGCGACAAAAAAATCTTCGGAGTATGTGGAGGAATTGCCGAATACTTCAACATTGACCCAACTTGGCTAAGGGTTGCTTTCATTGTGGGCATTCTGCTCGGAGCAGGATTTCCCATTCCACTTTATATTGTACTTGCTTTTGTGATGCCCAAACACTAGCCTAACCTTTGCAACTTCTCTTGCTTGATGCTTTGCTTATCAGAATGCCCGCTATCAGTAAAAAACTTTGGAATAGCTAATAATGAAAATGAATGGAGCAGTGAGGAAGATGCTGCTGTAGCCATTCTCTGTAGCTTTTGTCTAGCACAGTATTACGCCTTATTTCTAAACGTTTGAGCTGAGTAAGCTCAACAATTCCCTCGGGCAGCGATACCAGTGGATTGCCTGAAAGGCTCAGTTCTTGTAAATTTTTTAAGTGTTTGATGCTTTCGGGTAATGTTTGCAATTGATTGGCAGAAAGATGCAGTCGCTCCAATGCACTAAGTCTGCCAATACTTTCTGGAATATCCTGCAATTGGTTAGAAAACAACCAAAGTTCTTTGAGCTGAGATAGCGTGCCAATACTTTCGGGCAAGGTGCGCAAGTGGTTGTTGAACAAGCTCAAGGCCTCTAGTTTTTTTAGCTGCCCAAGGCTTTCGGGCAAATAACTAATTTTAGAGTTGGCAAGCCTTAGTTTGGTGAGATTTTGAAACAGACTTATTCTATCCTCTATTTGGCTCAAATTGGCATCATCAATTCTGAGGTAAGTAAGCTGAGGCATCTCATAAAGTACCTCAGGAATGTGCATCATCTCTATTTTTTGATACACTGAGCCTATCACCTCTATTTTTTGAATAGCCTTGTACTCTTTTAATTCAAAGCTAATATCCGTGATATTCAACTGTAAAGAAAGAATATTACGGTAATTAATTTTTTCTTTTATTAAAGTTTTAAAAGCAAAACCTCCCAGCTCAACTACATATTTTTCACCTATCCTTGCCACCAAATAGGCAGTATTTGCCAGCCTTTTGGCATCAAAGAAGGTATGCTTCATCAAGATTTTTAGTCCTGCCTCAGGTTCTAGTTCTTCTATCTTGAGCATTTCGGCTTGCAGCAGATTAGGAAAGTACTTTTTTACAAAAGCGTGTGCCGTTTGTTTGAGTTTTTTCTCTTTTTGAAAAAGATAAATAACCACTACTGCCTCTCTCAACTGGGCAGGCAAGTCATAAGGGCGTAGCATCTGTAGCCCTAGTTGTTGGTTTTGTGCGGCTGGATGTGTAAGCAACGCATTGATTTTAAGAATTTGCTCGCTAGGCAGTGTAGGTAAAGGCATTTTTTCTGATAGGTACGCATCAGACCACCATACCTCAGGACTTCTTGCAGGAATGGGTAAGTTCTCCTTAATCCGCTCACCTACTATCCAGCCATCTATTTCCTTCGGGAAAGGAGGCTGTGTATAGACTTCTACGCCCTTTTTTTCTAAAAACTGACGTGCTTCGCGCTGACTGTAACGAAGGCTTCCACCTAGCAACACTACCTTTTGAGTGGGTTTCAGAAAAGTAGCTTTTTGCTGAATAGGGTTTTGCTCTAGCCATGCCAAAGTATTTTTGCTCAATATGGGTAGGTTGAGGCGAAGCAAAGGCAGGCTCAACTCTACAGACCAAGGTACTTTAGGAATGTTGCCATTCCAGAGTTGGCAAGCTAATTCTTTTTGATGCGCACTCAGCCCTTGCTCTCTGCATACACGCAAAAATTTATTCAATTTTTTGGAAGGAATATTTCTATTTCCTTCTAAGTTAAGCTCCTCAAATTGGGCGAGGTGCTGGCTCAAGATGGGTGGAATTTTAGTAAATGAATTATTCCGAAAATCGAGCTTTTTTAGATTTTTTAGATTTTTAAAATCTTCGGGTAGGTAGCTGATATGGTTATCGCTTAGGTTAAGCGATTGAAGCTGAGGCATTTGCATAAGCCAATCTGGGATATAAGCCAACTTGCTTTTTTTGGCATCAAGGTATTTGAGGTTTTTGAGCTTTACCAAGTATCTTGCACCTACTCCTCTTCCTAGCTGGTTGTAGGTAAGGGTGTGGAGATGCTGGAGCTGGGTGATATTTTCGGGAATTTCGTTGCTGGTGTTCTCTATGTTTAAAGCCTCGAGGTGGGGTAGCTGTGCTAGTTTTGCGAAAGTGTCTTGGAGGTCTATTTGCGGATTATCGGCTAGTTTCAGATTGCTCAAATAAGTCATTTCTCCAAAATTATCAGGCAATTGATATAAACGGCAGGCACTCAAATCAAGCTCAAAAGGGTGTTTCAACTGCCCCAGTACTTCGGCTATCTGCGCCAAATCAAGGGCTATATTTTGCTGCAAGTTAATATTCCTCAGCCTAGGGAGCTGCCCCAATTCAGAGGGAAGTTCATGCAAGTAATTTGCACGCAAATTGAAACTCTCTAGGGCAGTCAGTTGAATAATACTTTCGCTAATAGTATGTAGCCTATTGAAACGCAAGTCAAGGTATTGCAAATCTTTCAATCCCAAAATTGCTGCGGGTAATTTATGAAAATGATTGTTATTGAGTTTGAGAAAACGAAGTGTATTGAGTTGTTGAAAACTTTGGGGCAAGGTAGCTAACAAATTATAGCTGAGGTCAAGTTTTTTGAGTTGAGTGAACTGTAACAGCTCAGCAGGAACTTCTTTGAGTTTTTTACGACAATATACAAACTCTTCTACAGTCTGTGCTTGCGCAGTTGCCTGAGATAAATCGCGTAATGGAGGCATATTTTTTTGATAATCAGTTAGGTAGCAGCAACATTAGGTTTCTAGAAACGCATTATTTTATTAATTGATAATGCTGCAATGTTACTTTTCTTTTTATTTTTTCGGTATCAGTTCTGAAGAACCGCCTCAAATATACGATTTTTTTAGGAATTTCATATTTATCCAGATTTTTTGCAAGTAGTTCTTTGAGTTGGGTATTTAATTCTTCAGAAAAGTCTTTGGCTTCTACCACCAAGATAAGTTTTTCACCCAGTACCTCATCATTTAACTTATCAATAAAAAAGGCATTGCGCAGGCCTAATTCCTCAAAAATGGCTTCTATGCGGGGTTCTATCTCTTCAGGATGTAGCTTGATACCTCCTGAGTTGATGACATTGTCTGCCCTACCTTTCCAAATAAATTTATTCGTCTCTATAATCTCTACCAAGTCATTGGTTTGTATCCAAGTGTTGAGTGTCATAGGTGCTTTGATAGCCAACGCACCACGTGCATCTTGGCGCAATACTACTTGCGGCAGTGCCTCAAAATAGGGACTTGGATTACCGCCACTAAGCCTTCTGAGGGCAATGTGCGAAACAGTTTCGGTCATGCCATAGGTATTAAAAACGGGTACTGAAAGCATACTGATTTTTTTCTCTAATGCAGGGCTTACCGCACCGCCGCCAAGTATAATGGCTTTCATTTTTTCTAAAATTGGGCGAAAGTCAAGGCTATCTTCCAGCAGGGCTTGCATCTGCATAGGTACTAATGCCACAAAATCAAAAGCAAGGCTTCCCAAATGCGCTACTAGTGCCTCATCATTGCAGCCAAGCTGTGCTTGTAGTGTTCTAAAAGGATTGCTAGAAGGAGTGAGTGCATACAAAGACCAACCGTGCATCAAGCCTCTCACCAGCATCATCATTCCTCCAATATAAGCTGTATTGATACACAGCAAGGCGTGGGTAGAGGGCTGTAAATTCAAATAACTCAATGTTTTTGAGGCACTTGATTGCATTTGACTTCGCAAAATAGTGATAGTTTTAGGCGTACCCGTAGAGCCAGAGGTTTTTAGCTCGAATTTTGTTTGTCCGATTTGCCACGCTTTTATAAAATCAAAAGTACTTATCTCAAATTCATTTTGCGGTATGGCTTTGCCCTCCAGCAAGTCTTTGTAAGTATAAATATTTTGATTGATGTGCAGAAGAGTATCCATTCATTGAGCTTATTTTTCTTGATAGATTTCATAGACATCTCTTTGAAAACGCTCTATGAACTCTTTTTCTTTGGGTGTAATGCCTGCCACTTGCGCCAACTGTGTCATCACACTCAGGCAATTTTGAATAATCTCCTCATCAAGGGCTTTCTTGTTTTTGCGAATAAGGTAAAGAGAATGTTCATAGGTGCTTTCCAAGTCGCCCTCCCCTATGTCTTGCAAAACCTGAAAACGTTCCTCAATCAACTTATCAAACACCCCAAAGTTTGCTTGTACTATTTTTTGGAAAGTCTTTTTCTCATCAGGCACAATACGGCGGTCAGCCATAGTGATGATGTAAGCAAGCTGCCCCACTGTACTATAGAGTGCCTGATGCTCGGTACTCATTTTAAGATTAGGATTGACTCCCTTTTTGAGGTAGTAGATGCTATGAAGGTCTTTTTCAAAACGATTAATCAACCGCCTATCTTCCTCTGCGATGCTGGCAATATCAGCCAAATACTCTAGTACATACAGAAATTTTTTGATAGTGGTACGTGTGAGTGCGCCCCGATTTTCACGTACTTTTTTGAGTACATATTGATAACTTGCCTCTATGTCTTGGTAAATATTCTCCGTCACAATATAATAATCTTGTATAGATTGTGCTATCAGGGGAGAGAGCAACTGGCGGATAGGACGAAGATAGACTTCGCTTTCATCTTCTTGAAGAGCTGCGTGAGCATAGGTCATAGCATAGCCTAGCTCTGCGATACTTTGCTGAAGTGCATACTCTGCCTGAGAATTGTTTGTGTTGGTGATAGTTTGCATTTTTTGGTATTGTTAGAATGTATTTTACTGAGAACCAACTGATAAGGAAATTATGAATTGTTAGCTTTTATTGTGCTTATTATCGGTAAATAAAAATAAGCGATGCTAAAATTATTTTTTACTCTTTTATAAGTAATTTATTTGATAGTAAAGCATTGTTAATCAATTACTTAAAAATAAATTATCATCAGTTGGTTGTATTAGTATCATTGATGGAAAGTCATGTAATGTTTTAGCTAATTTTAAGCCAATTTATCATTTTATCGTTACAATTTCAACTACTGCTCAGTAATCCTTGCCTGATTGTGAGAATACTATCTGTTGGCTGAGCCTTACACTCTTTATGAATAGGTTTGGCAAAAAGCATGCATATTTCTTTAATGCTCTCCTACTTCTACCCCCCCCTCTTCTTTGCAATACTTTGTAAGGTATTGATTTACATAGCCATTGCCTAGGTCTTTTGCTCTGTTCCAGTCTTTACAGGCTTTTTCTCTTTCATTCAGGCGGAAGTAGGTCATACCACGCCAATAATACGCCTCACTGTCTTCGGGTTTGATGTAAAGCGATTGGTTAAAATCTTTTAGTGCCTCATTGTATTTTCTGAGGTGATATTTAGAAATAGCAATGTTAAAATACGCATTGATAAGCGAAGGGTTGAGTACAAGTGCTTGCGAGCAGTCTTCAATAGCTCCTTTGTAATCTTTTAAATCATATCGCACATTGCCTCTATGGTAATAGGCCTCGGCATCATCTGGATTTCGGTGAATAGCTTTATCATAGTTTTTCAAAGCTGCTCTAAAATTGCCCTCTCTTTGCTTCTGAGAAGCAATTTCTTTGTAGTCTTTGTTGCGCTGGGCAAAGCCGTGAGTAGTAATGAAGCAAATGGTAAAAATCAGAAGATAGGTAAAGTATTTGTTGAAGTTCATAGTCTATGTAAAGTGTTAGCGTGAAACAATAAAACCGGTCATTACAAATAAAAAATTATTTTAACCTGTAATGAATTTGTAATGTTGTTTTAACGCTCAAAAAAAATTAAAATTTTGAAAATACTTCTGGGGTCTGTGCTTAGCACTAATTGATAGGTGAGATTATAAGATTTTTCCCTATCTCAGTGTCTGAATACAACACTACTGTACTTTTACCCAAAAAACCTATCAGGTTTTTGAGCAAAATGAAACCCTTAGTGCAGTTAAGTTGCAAAAATCTGATAGGTTGAGCTATTCTTACAGGCGTGTACTCTAAATCCTATTTATCTTGAAATTCTGCCTAAAAATTATCAACTAAAAAGTAATGCTATTTACTCAACCTATGAGGTATTACCCTCTATCTATGTTGCTACAAATCAGATAAGTCAAAGGTATCCATAAATGCGGTGGTAAACTGCCCACTCTTAAAGATTTCGTTGTCCATTAACTTAATATGAAAAGGAATGGTCGTTTTGACTCCTTCAATCACAAACTCTTGCAAAGCGCGCTTCATACGAATAATTGCTTCTTCACGTGTTTGCGCACTCACAATGAGCTTTGCCACCATAGAGTCATAATTGGGGGGAATGGTATAGCCAGAATAGATATGACTATCTACCCTTACCCCATGCCCACCAGGTATGTGCAAATTGGTAATCTTTCCTGGGGAGGGTCGGAAGCCTTTGGAGGGGTCTTCGGCATTGATACGACACTCAATTGCGTGCAGTAATGGTTCGTAGTTGTTACCAGAGATAGGAACACCCGCTGCTACTTTTATTTGTTCTTTGATAAGGTCAAAACTGGTTACTTCTTCGGTTATGGGGTGTTCTACTTGAATACGGGTATTCATTTCCATAAAATAAAAATCTCCATTTTTATCCACTAGAAACTCAATAGTGCCTGCCCCTTCATAGTTGATAGACTGGGCTGCTTTGATAGCAGCATCTCCCATTTTTTTACGCAGTTCAGGTGTCATAATGGGTGAGGGCGTTTCCTCGAGGAGTTTTTGATGTCGGCGTTGTATGGAGCAGTCGCGCTCAGAAAGGTGGCATACTTTGCCGTATTGGTCTCCTACGATTTGTATTTCTACGTGTCGGGGTTCTTCTACAAATTTTTCGAGGTACAGCCCTCCATTACCGAAGGCTGCCTCTGCTTCTTGTTTGGCTGAGTTCCAAGCATTTTCAAATTCTTCTTCACTTTTAATGATGCGCATACCACGCCCCCCACCGCCTGCAGTTGCTTTGATAATGACGGGATATTTAATTTGTACAGCTATTTTTTTGCCTTGTTCAATAGAGTCCAACAACCCCTCTGAGCCAGGAATGGTAGGGACACCTGCTTTTTTCATGGTGTCTTTGGCAGATGATTTATCGCCCATAGTATCTATCATTTCGGGAGAGGCGCCTATGAACTTGATGCCGTGTTCGGTACAAATACGTGAAAACTCTGCATTTTCTGACAAGAACCCGTAGCCTGGGTGAATAGCATCTGCATTGGTAATTTCGGCGGCGGCTATGATATGAGGAATATTAAGATAAGACTCTTTGCTACTTGGCTTGCCTATACATACAGCCTCATCGGCAAAGCGTACGTGCAAGCTATCTTTATCAGCAGTAGAATAGACCGCCACAGTCTTGATACCCATTTCACGGCAAGTACGAATCACACGCAATGCAATTTCCCCTCTGTTAGCAATTAGTATTTTATTGAACATATTTTATTGTTTTATAGCAATCTTTATTTTTAGTGTAAGCCATAATAAAAGTGCGAAGGTAGGGATTTTTTTTGCTATTGTGCTAAATGAGGGTTTTAAAGTGTAGTTTTTCTTTGGATAGGTACAAGATGCCTAAAAGATTAATGGCAATTCTACTGGCTATTAGGTAAGGATAGTTGATAAAAAGCATTCAAAATAAACTCGGTTATCTGACAATTTTTGTGGAAATCTGCAGCAGCGGACTTCCAGTCCGCTGGCATTTATGTTCTAAACAGTATTTGGAAAGTGTAAAATATGAATTGTGAAATGTGATTTTTTAATATTCTCATTATCAAAGACTTAACAAATAAAAATGTCAAAGTTATTTTTTATGCTTTACTTTAGCTCATCTTATCGCACACAATCACAAAAATTGTCAAAGAATTATAAACTCATTTGTATTCTATCTTACAAGTTAAAAATAGTTTGTTTTCAATGCAACTGATATGCGTAAGGTGAGCAGAAAGTTGAACAAGTGCTAAAAATCTTTGTGAGATTAACTTACATCATTAAGTGATATTTTTAACGCCCCATATAGCTTCTCATACCCGAGATTCTCATTTGTGAGGTGGCTTGCAGAGAGTCTGCCTCGAGCTCTTTTTTAGTTTTGAAATAATACAAAATCATACTGAATGCTGTGGCCATAGAGAGCATGCTTGCAAGTAGTAAAAGCTGAGGAAGGGCTTGTAGCAACCAAGCCAAGCCAATGAAGAAAATATTGACAGCATACAGTACCCAAGCGGCCTGCAAATGTGTAAAACCAACATCAAGCAAAAAATGATGAATATGATTGCGGTCGCCTCTAAATGGAGATTTTCGGCATGCCAAGCGAATCGCAATGACGCGCAGCGTATCAAAAATAGGAATAATTAAAACGGCAAAAGCAAACACCGGCGCAAAGGTAGGCTTAAAAATAATATCGCTATGCTGGCTTAACGCTATAAATTTGAAAGAAAAAATACCCAAAATCAGACCTACCGTTAGCGAACCTGTATCCCCCATAAATATTTGATTTTGGTAATTAAAGACCAAAAAGCCTAGCATTGCCCCACAAAGTGCAAAAGAAAGCATGGCTAGATTATAGGCTGACATTTGCCAAAAAAGAATACCAAAAGTAATGCCTGCAATGACCGCCAAGCCCCCTGCCAAGCCATTGATACCATCTATGAGGTTGAAAGCATTGATAATACCCAGCAAAGCTACAGTTGAAAGTAGCACACTCCATGCATAACTGATTTCTTCAATCCCTAAGATACCATACATATTACCAAGCCTAATGTCGCACTTAAAAATGATAATAGCAATACTAAGGATTTGTGCAATAAATTTCTTGCGGGGGGTAAGCGGTATGATGTCGTCTTTCAGTCCAGTAAAAAACAAAATGGTAATTGCTGAGAAAGCATAACCTAATTCAGGATTTTTGGCAAAGTTGAGCAGAAAAGTACTGGTAATCACAAAACCAGCAAAAATAGCAATTCCTCCCAATGCTGGAATACGATGCCCATGTGCTTTTCGGCAGCCGTCTGGCTCGTCATAAAGTCCTTTTTGATTAGAAAGTTTGATAATGGCTGGAATGCTGATATAAGTGATAACAAAGGCAATGATACAAGAAGAGAGTGTATTGATTAATTCCATAAAGTTTTATTTTGACTTATGTAAAGTGTAACGCTTTTTCCTGAAATAATTGCAAAACCTTAGCTAGAAAATAACAGTTACTTTTGTAAACAAGTAGGTAATTTTTTGAATGAACAACTTCAAACCCTTTGACTTTTCAAATGTAGTAAAGTTTGATTACATTTTGGGCTACTTGTATTTGTCAGTGTCAGTAAAATCACAAAAAATTAATACCAAACAAAATGAAAGCCTTGATGAACGACTCAAAAACTGACCTACAAGTTACAAAAGCAGTACGAAAGGAATGCTACTTGTGCCATTATACATTGTATTGAGCGTAATGATTGATGTATTAATTATATTTTAATAAAAAATAATATGCGTCAAAGACCAATTATTACTTATCACAAAAATAGAAAGTAAATAAAGAAAAGCAGTAAAAACTTAAAATATTCAAGTTAATTCTTCAAATAAGATAATAAAAGATAGGATTTCAATCTATTTCGGCACACTAAGGTATAGAAACTGCTGCAAATGAGTCCTTAAACTTTCCCATAAATATTTCGCACAAATTTTAACTTTCTTGATTTGTGCAGGCTTTCAAAGTAAATCTAAAAACCTATCACTAGAAATCTGGTTTATGTCTATGTAAAAATTAAAGTCATCAATAGCATACATATTCATTCAAAAGAACAATTAATATTGCTATCTCACAATTAACCCATAAAAATCTTGATGAGCTACGACAAATTATCAAATACAGAAAAACTTGCCATCGCTACCTTAGGGCAGCTCAAAGCCGCTGGCTACACTCCAAAGTCTATCCGTAAAGAGCTGCGCGACAACCTGATTGAAAAAATCAAACACAAGCAAAATACTTTTGAGGGTATTTATGGTTATGAAGAAACCGTCATTCCTGAGCTAGAAAGAGCTATATTATCTCAGCATCATATCAATCTGCTTGGGCTAAGAGGGCAAGCCAAAACACGCCTTGCCCGCCTGATGGTCGGTCTTTTAGATGAATATATACCCGTAGTAGCAGGTGCAGAACTTAATGATGACCCACTCGCTCCACTCTCTAGGTTCGCCTACGATTTAATTGAAGAACACGGAGATGCCACCCCCATTACTTGGCTGGCACGCAAAGACCGCTATACTGAAAAACTTGCTACCCCTGATGTGTCTATTGCTGACTTGATAGGGGATGTTGACCCCATCAAAGCAGCTACGCTCAAGCTGCCTTACTCTGATGAAAGAGTGATTCACTATGGCTTGATTCCACGCTCACACAGAGGTATTTTTGTCATCAATGAATTGCCCGACTTACAGGCACGTATTCAAGTATCGCTTTTCAATATCTTGCAAGAAGGTGATATTCAAATTAGAGGTTTTAAGCTCAGGTTGCCCTTAGACATACAATTTGTATTCACTGCCAACCCCGAAGACTACACCAACCGAGGTAGCATTGTTACTCCCCTCAAAGACCGTATAGATAGTCAAATTATCACACACTATCCTAAAACCATTGAGATTGGGCGAAAAATCACACAACAAGAAGCAAGTATTCTGCCTGAACAAGCCGCAAAAGTTACTGTTAATGATTTGATACAAAACATGATTGAACAACTCGCCATCGAGGCCCGTAAAAGTGAGTATGTAGATGAGAAGAGTGGTGTTTCGGCACGACTTACTATTTCTGCCTATGAAAACCTCATCAGTACCGCCGAGCTGAGAGCACTCAAAAATGTAGAAGATAAAACACAAGTCAGGGTAGCCGATTTTTGGGGAGTCATTCCTTCTATCACAGGAAAAGTAGAGCTAGTCTATGAAGGGGAGCAAGAAGGCCCTTACATTGTAGCGCAGAATATGATAGGTAAAACGCTCCGCACTATGTTTCTTGATTTTTTCCCCAATCCTGAAAAAATGAAAAAACAAAAAGGAAATAACCCTTACCAAGTGATTACCAACTGGTTTGGAGAGGGCAACACCGTGGATATTCTCAACAATACCTCTGATAGCGAGCACAAAAAGGCACTACTTTCTATCAAAGGATTACAGGAGTTAGTAGAAGAATACCACGCCACAGAACTCTATGAGATGAAAATATTTTTGATGGAATTTGCCTTGCACGGTTTAGCGGAATACTCCTTGATTAGCCGAAATACACTCAGCGGAGGTTTACAATTTAAAGACCTTCTGAGCAGTATGTTCAATATGCCTGACCGCTTTGATGACGACGAAGAAGATGAAGACGATTATAGATAAATAAAAAGATGCGGAATGTATGAAATAGTATGTTCCGCATACCAAAAATCTGCCTGCTGATATACTATAAGGAATAAGTCCCGATTGAGTATAGTTAGAATGAATTGGCTTTTTTCAAAAATGCTTGAAACGGTTTTGAAATCGTATAGGCTTTTTCTATGAGTTCCCTAAAATCTTCACTTGTAATTTCTTCGTGTGTCAGCGTTCTCTAGACCGTGAAATTTTTGTACCTTAGGTATTCTACAAAAGGGTGGTCTTTAGCATATCCTTTTGGGCTTGTTTTGAGGGTTTCGGTGTAGTTTGATAAGCCGCCAAAAAATTCTTTGAAAGTTCTCTCTTCTAAAATTCCTTTCAGTACTTCTCCCTCATAATCTATGGCATCTCTGATGTTTTTTAAAGTTTGCTTGTCAGGGTTATGGTAGCCGCAGCCTACAAAAGAACCCGAAGCCCCCACCGAAACGTGCAAAGGCGAGAAAATATCACTTTTATCCATCACCGAAAAGGTGAAAAAATCTTTGTAGGGCGGCAAGTCTGCATTGTACATTCAGTTGTTGGTGATTCTTGAGATACATTGCTTGGGTTCAAACTGGCTAAAATGCTCATAATCGTGTTTACTCAAGATTTCCAACAGTTTTTTTACCTCGGCAAGCCACATTTCTTTGGCTGCATTGTATCGTTCACGGTTTGCGTCCATCCACAGTTTGCTGTTGTTTTGCTGCAAATCTTTGAGGAAGTTCAAAATCTCTTGTTTAGCGTTCATATTTTGTTATTTTCTGAAAAGGTTGTAAGATTTTTTGATGAGTGCCACAAGGTAATCGTCTATTTCATCAATTTGCGAAACCCTGACATGGTGTTCGTATTGCTTGCCATACAATGCCACTTTAAAAACAGGAAACTGCTCAAAAGGTGCTGCCAAGTAAAATTTGATATTCAGTACTTGCTTCATGGGCTTTACTACCAAAAAAGTCTGTGTACTCAAAAACACAATGCAATTTTTGGTTGCACTGATTTCTACCTCACCCCAATCTATGATGTATGATAGAAGTTTGTCAAAGGCATATTCTAACTCCACAGGTTTATTCTTAAACAAGCTATCAAAATCTTGCTTGATACAGCAATGCGATTGATTGGCATTTTTGAGCGTTCTCTCACATTTAGGGCAAATCCAAGTCATTTTATCAACTGTTTTTTGTAGCTATAAATAGCAATGGCATATTTTGTTTGCTGCCCGCATTTGTCAAAGTGTCGTTTTCCGCTCGCAAATGATGGAAGATTCTGCTACTAGCTTATCATTGGCATAGGTACAGCAGTCTGCCGAAAAAACCGAAGCATTGGCAGCAGACACTTCTATCTCGTGAATCAGAAAATCCATTTCTTTGGCTTCTTCAAGATAATAATGGCTACCAAACAGATGTGATATTTGGTACTGTTCGTCTGTCCAGTAGCTACTCGCCAAGGTAATCAGTTGATGCTGATTGTCTAACAGATGAAGTGGAAGGGGTTTTGAGGGTTCTATTTTGATTTTGAGTGTAATCAGACTTCCCTCTGTCAGCAACTTATGCGGATTGTCAAAAAGTAACTCTAGTGGGTAGTCAAAAAAGTCTTTTTCAAATACCACCGAATCCCTCGGCGGTATGTTATTTTTATGAAGTTTTGGCATACTCATTCGCTATTTTACCTTTATGCTTAGTTTCTGGGCTTGGTTGCCTACCTCAAAAGCATTTGCCTTAAAGGAGGGCATACTCATACTTGGCAAGGCATTTTTGGAAGCTCCATAGCCTTCCGTAGGGATACCTAGCATATTAGCATCTAATTTTCCGTTGTTGTTTTCATCATGAATGACCGAAACGGCATACGTACCTGCTGGCACATTTTCAAAAGTAAGTGAAGCCTTATTTCCTGCTATTTTGACTACCTTAGAAGCAAATGCTTTTTCTACTTTATTGGGAAAATATGCCGATTGGTTGAACAAATAAGCACGACAAACACCTTTGTCATTTTTTAGATTTTCTACCTGAACTGCCACGCTGCTTTGCGCTTGGACAGCGAGGCTCAGAAAAAATAGCATTAAGAACAAAATTAACTTTTTCATTTCTTTATTGGGTTTAAGCCAAGCCCTTAATTTTTGTAAGGGCTTGGCGATTTGTTTAAATTAAGACACAACAGGACTATTTTCGGGTTTTTTGCTGAATAGCTTGATGCCCCCCAGACGGTCTGCGATATTATCTACTGTGAGGTACACCATAGGCACGATAAACACAGTGAGCATCATAGAAGAAGAAAGTCCTCCTACCAATACCAACCCTAACCCAGATTTGAACTCTGAGCCTGCACTCGAGGAAAGGGCAATGGGCATCATACCCAGCACCATCGCAATGGTCGTCATTAAGATTGGGCGCAGGCGCAAAGTAGCTGCTGTCATTAGTGCCTCATAACTTGATTTACCCTCTGCTTTGAGCTGATTGGTAAAATCCACAATCAAAATTCCGTTTTTGGCTACCAAGCCCAGCAGCATAATGATACCCATTTGAGTATAAACACTCATTGGAGTGATAGAGAGATTCAGAGCGGTAAATGCACCAATCAAAGCCACAGGAATAGAAAACAAGACCACAAAAGGATACACAAAATTATTGTAGAGGGCCACCATCAGAAGGTAAATACACAACAAACCAATCCCTAATGCACCCATCAAGGCATCAAGCGACTCTTCTTGTAATTTGATGTCGCCCGTCCAGACATAGCTCATATCAGCAGGAATGACACTTTTATCTTGCAAAAGTTCGTTGATAGCCACCCCTACCACACCAGGCGTAGTGCCTTGGTTGTGGGCTGTGATGGTAAGTGAGGGCTGACGGTTGTACCGCTCGAGCTGCGAGGGGGCTGTACCCAGCGTGATGCTTGCAAATTGTGAAAACTTGACGGCTTGCCCTTGCTTATTGATGATTTCCATATTGGCTACATCATTAGGGTTTTTACGGTCAAATTTATCTGCCATTAGCCTGATGTCGTAGTTGTTGCCACCGTCTTTAAATTCAGCATCATCATTGCCATTGAAGGCTGTGCGGAGTGTGCCAGCAATCATTCCCATGTCCAAACCCAAGGTAGAGAGTTGCTCTCTGTCAATGCTAACATTGAGTTCTGGTGCACCATCTTCTACGCTTACCTTCACATTGTCCACGCCCGGTATTTGCTGCATTTTGTCTTTTAGGTTTTGAGCTACCGCAGAGAGTTTATCATAATCAGCACCTGTCAGCACTATTTGCAGCGGAGCGGCACCGCCTTTGATACTCACTTTGCTCACTTCGGCATTTACGCCAGGCATTTTGGTAATGAGTTCATCACGCATCAAAAGCATAAATTCTTCGGTGCTTTGGCTGCGGTCTTTTTTATCAACCAATTTTACGGATATTTCAGACTTGTTGGGCGAGCCTAAGCCACCACCCACAATAGAAGGCCCTCCGATATTGGCAAATACCGTTTTTACTTCGGGTTGTGAAAGCAAATAATCTTCTACGGCCCGGGTTTGTAGATTGGTATTCTCAATAGAAAGTCGCTTGTCAAATTCCAAGCTCAAGGTCAGTTTTCCTTGGTCGCCAGCAGCCACAAGTTCTTCTCCCATGATGCCTAAGCTCATCATCCAGCCCAAGCCCCCAAAGCAAGAAAGAATAATCAGAAAACTTACCAGTCGGTTGTTCAAAGCCCATTTGAGGCGGTTTTCGTACCATTTTGTAAAAATATCCAAGCCTTTTTCAAACTGAATCAGTATCCATTGGAAAGGATTTTTAGGACTGAGATGCTCCAGCTTGCCAAAGCGTGATGCCAACCAAGGCGTAAGGGTAAAACAAACAAAAAGGCTCATCAAAGTAGAAACCACTACCACCACAGAGAATTGCCTCAAAACCTCACCCACAGTAGTATTCACAAACAAGATAATAGGCAAAAACACCACCACATCAACAAAAGTAATGGCAAGAGCTGAAAAGCCAATCTCATTTCTACCATCAAGGGCGGCTTGCCGCTTGTCTTTGCCCATCTCCATGTGGCGTTGTATATTTTCAAGCACTACAATACTGTCATCTACCAAGATACCGATTACCAAGCTCATCGCCAGCAGGGTCATCAAATTGAAAGAATAGCCCAACAATGCCATGGCTATCAAGGTAGAGATGAGCGAGGTAGGAATAGCCAGCATCACAATCAAGGCATTTCGGAAGCTGTGCAAGAAAAGCAACATTACGGCCGCCACCAAGATAATGGCAATGGCCAAATCTTCTTGTACGGCGTGTACTGACTCCATAGTAAAGTCTGCACTGTCTTCCGAAATGGTCATTTTTACCCCTTGGGCAGCATACATTCTCTCGATGGTGGTGATTTGCTCTTTTACCTTGTCGCTGATGGCTACGGCATTGGCTTCGGGCTGCTTTTTGACCAAGAAAGCAATGCCTGTTTTTCCGTTGAGGCGTGCAATGGTGCTTACATCTTTGGTAGCGTCATTTACATCTGCCACATCAGCAATTCTTACGGGGCTGTTGTAAGGGCCCATTGCCATAATTACCTGATTGCGAATATCATCCATAGTCTGGAATTTTCCAGCCAGCCGAACCGTGGCTTGAGATTGGTCGGTTTTGAGCTTGCCCGTAGGCACTTCAATATTGGCAGCCTGAATAGCTCCATTGAGCTGTAGTAGAGAAATTCCGTAATATTTGAGTTTGTCTAAATCTGCATTGATTCGGATTTCACGCTCCTCGCCACCCAGCACAATGATTTCGCCTACGCCCGATATTTGTTGAATCTGGGGCTTTAGTTGGTCTTTGACAAGGGTATAAAAATCACCCGAAGATAAATTGGAAGTAGCTATGAGGTGCATAATGGGCAAATCATCTTGGCTTACCTTAGACATGGAGGGCGATTTTACATCATCAGGCAGCTCAGATTTGATGTTGTCAATCTTGCGTTGTGCCTCTTGCATTGCCAAGTCTAGGTCTGTACCGCTCTTGAAACCAATGGTTACGATGGATACATTTTCGTAAGACTTGCTGTTGATGTCGTCTATTCTGTCCAATGCCGATACAGCATCTTCTATCTCTCGGGTTACTTTGCTTTCTACCTCCGAGGGGGTAGCCCCAGGATACACCGTAACGATATTGATAATGGGCTGACTAAAATTAGGCATCAACTGATAGCCCAATTTTTGATAACTGTAAAGCCCGCCCAAAATCAACACCGAAAATATCACGATGATGAGTGAGGGACGTTTGATGGAAATTTCTGTTAAAGTCATTCTAATTAATTATTTAAGATTGATAAAATTTTAGTCTTCCAGTGCCTCTTCCAAGGTTTCACAATATTTGAAATCAAATCTTTCAAAGTTGAAGGCAGGGTACTCTTTCAATAGTCTTTCCTTGCCTATTTCTACACTTTTTTTCATGAAGTCATTGTTCGGGACTAGCTCACGGTAAGTGTCTAACCCATATTTGAGCATGCTCATTCTCCAATCCACGTAGTACCAAGTCATGGTAGATTGATGAAATGCGTGCAAACTTCGCCCATCAAGAATGAGCTTTTTTGTCATGTTGATTTTAGCGAATTTTTCAATTTGCTCAAATACCTCCTTAAAATTTGCTGTAGGTACATAGCTTGGCTTGGTGGTGCAAATGATTACCTTTGAAAGTACATCAATCTTTGCATACGAATTTTCAAAAACGGTTTGATAAGTATTCATGGTTATATGGTTTGTATTGTTAAAGCCTTATTCTTTGACCACTTTGACAGCGGTATTGTCTTTGAGATTGATTTGCCCTACAGTTACTACTTCATCACCTTGCTGTAATCCTGCTGTGATTGCAAGCATTTCGCCGTAAGTTGCCCCTGTAGAAACATTGACCAGCTTGGCAGTATCGTTTTTTACGACATAGACTTGGGGGTTTTTGGCAGAGCCAATCAAGGCAGTTCTAGGGATAATCAGGTCTTCATTTTTTGTACTTTTCATAGAAGCTGTGCCATACATTCCTGCTTTGAGGGGTGTAGCGCTGGGGTTTGAGACCAAGATTTCTGTTTCAAAATTATGGGCGGCATCACCTTTGGCAGCAATAGAAAGTATCTTACCCTCCAAAGTGAGGTCGGGATATACTTCTGTTTTCACCAAAATAACCTGCCCCACTTTCAAGGAATTAACTTCCTTTTCAGGAATATTAATGGCCAATTTGAGCCTTGAGATGTCAGTGAGCTTGATAAGGGGCGCACCTGGCTCTAAAACCGAACCCAAATCAAACATTTTGAGCGTAACTACCCCACCAAAAGGAGAAGTAATGTTGGTCAATGTCAGTTGTTTCTGCAATACTTTAAGTTGGCTTTCTGCGGATTTCAAACCCAATTTAGCATTGTCAAGATTGATTTTGGGCATGGCATCGCCTGCTACGGCATCTTCATAGCGTTTTACGTCTGCAAGGGCTTTGTCGTAGGCAGCTTTGGC
>CAYZQI010000010.1:0-57115 GCA_964480455.1 uncultured Cytophagaceae bacterium | reverse complement strand
ATGAAAAACAAAACTATAACTTTTTTGTACAATTTATTTAAGTTTCTTTACTATGGTAAGTTGCCACCTCTGAATATTAAGCGATTAGCAATTGACAATGGTTTGACCCTCACCAATCAATTCATCATTCGTTTTCAACAGTATGATGATCACGATTTTTTCTGGGGCGGAAGTGGTGAGGATGGGTTTTACTTAGATGATGTCAAAGTATATGTACCTACCACTACTTATGCTACACTCCCCTTTGAAGATGGATTTGAAAGTGGAACCTTAGGAGATAATTGGACGCAGGCACATGCTTTTCTCAAAGGAAATACTGCTCCTTTTAATACAGTAAGACCTGGAGGTGCAATATTCGTTGATGAAGGTACATATCAGGCAATTTCAGATGTTTCTGCCTTTGGTACTTATGGGCTTTTGATGGGCAGATTTGTAGATGGAGCCTTGACTACCAATGCACTCGATTTGCACCTCAATCTCAGCGGTCAGACACAAGTAGAAATGAGTTTTTGGATGTTTGACTATGAAGATGAAACCCATCCACTAGATGGGATTTATTTTAGTGATAATGGTGGAGAGAACTTTGTAAAAGTATATGATTTTGACTTCATAAACTGGAGTAATACTTGGGGGAAATTACCACCACTAGACATTGATCAATTAGCAATTGATAATGGTCTAACCCTTACTAACCAATTCATCATTCGCTTTCAACAATATGATGATGCGAATTTTTCATATATCAATGGAAATGACGAAGATGGTCTTTTATTAGATGAGATTAAAGTATATGTACCCGCCACTACTTATGCTACTCTACCTTTTGAAGATGGTTTTGAAAGTGGCATATTAGGAAATAATTGGACTCAAGCAAATGCTTTTTTGAAGGGGAACACTTCAGGATTGGAGAATATCAAACCCGGAGGAAGGATTTTTGTTGACGAGGGAGGTTTTGAGAGTGTATCTGATGTATCTTTTGCAGGCTCTTATGGGCTTTTAATGGGTAGGGCTACCGATGGTCAGATGACCACCAATGCACTTGATTTGCACCTCAATCTCAGTGGGCAAACCCAAGTGGAGATGAGTTTTTGGGTGTATGACTTTTATGATGAAACACATCCACAAGACGGTATTTACTTTAGTGATAATGGTGGTGAAAATTTTATCAAAGTATATGATTTTGACCCAGCCAGTTGGTCTAACAGTTGGGGAAAGCTACCTCCTTTGGATGTTGATTACTTAGCCACTAGCAATGGATTAAGTCTTACAAATCAGTTTATCATTCGTTTTCAACAACACGACAACGGTGATTTTAGAAGATTTAATACTGAAGAAGATGGTTTGCTACTAGATGAGATTAAAGTATATGTGCCTACCACTACCTATGCTACTTTACCTTTTGAAGATGGTTTTGAAAGTGCCACTTTAGGTAATAATTGGACTCAAGCACATGCTTTTTTGAAGGGAAATACAGCACCATTAAACAGTATCAGACCAGAGGGTAGAGTCTTAATTGATGATGGTAATTATCAGTCTGTTTCAGATGTTTCTGCTTTTGGAACGTATGGACTTTTAATGGGTAGAGTTAGTGATGGATTATTAACTACCAATGCACTTGATTTGCATCTCAATCTTAGTGGGCAAACCCAAGTGGAGATGAGTTTTTGGATGTATGATTTCTATGATGAAACTCATCCATTAGATGGAATTTATTTTAGTGACAATGGAGGGGAAACATTTATAAAAGTATATGATTTTGATCCTACCCGTTGGGCTAATGGTTGGGGAAAACTTCCACCTCTTGATGTTGATCAATTGGCAATGGATAACGGATTAACACTTAGTAATCAATTCATTATCCGTTTTCAACAATATGATGATGCTAATTTTGATTTTAATGGTGATTATGATGGATTATTGTTAGATGATGTCAAAGTCTATGTACCTGCCACAACATATGCTACATTGCCTTTTGAAGATGGGTTTGAGAGTGCTGTTTTAGGAAACAATTGGACACAAGCGCATGCCTTCCTCAAAGGAAATACCACGCCAGCAAATACCATTGACCCAGGGGGAAGGGTTTTGGTAGTGAGTTCTTACCAAAGTTTAACAGATGCTTCTTTTACAGGTCAGTATGGGTTGATTCTAGGTAGAGTCTTAGATGGTAATTTAACAAGCAATGCTGCTGACCTGCATTTGAATTTAAGTGGTCAAAGTGAAGTAGAACTCACTTTCAGGTTGCGTGATTTTACAGATGAAACACACGTACAAGATGGTATTTATTTTAGTGATAATGGAGGGGCTACCTTCGTAAAGGTGTTTGATTTTGACCCTACGAATACCGCTAATAGCTGGTTTGAATACAATTTATCCATCAGCCAGTTGGCAGCAGATAATAATCTCACTTTATCCAATCAATTCATTATCCGTTTTCAACAATATGATGATGCCAATTTTGATTTTAATGGTGATGAAGATGGATTTGTATTAGATGATGTAAAAGTAGAAAGCATTGCCATTCCAGAGATTAATTTTTTGCAGGGGGCTACAGTTATCGCAAGTGAAGGAGAATTTGATTTTGGCGCATTTACTGTGCAGGAAAGCAGTGGAGCGATTACTTTCACGATAGAAAACACAGGTAGTGGCGACCTCAATCTCACAGGTAATCCTAAAATTGCCATTGGGGGGCAAAATGCCAATGATTTTACTATTACTGAATCCTTGCCTAATAGCATTGCAGCGGGAGCTTCGGCTAATTTTACTATCAGTTTCACACCTACTGGCATAGGAGAGCGTACTGCACAAATTAGCATTGCCAACAATGATGCTGATGAAAACCCTTACCTCATCAACCTGACAGGTACTGGCAATGCCCCTGAAATAAACATCAAACAAGGAGCAGATAATCTAGCTAGTGGCACGGTCTATAACTTTGGTTCATTTGCCACCAACGAAAGTAGTGGGAGTACAGTTTTTACGATTGAGAATACAGGAAATGCCGTACTTAATTTAACAGGCAATCCTATTATTTCGCTCACTGGTACACACGCAGGAGACTTTGCAATTACAGAATCTTTGCCTAATTCTCTTGCTGCGGGTACTTCGGCTACCTTTACGATTGTATTTACGCCTTCAGGCACAGGCACACGCAATGCACAAATCAGTATTGCTAACAACGACAGTAATGAAAATCCTTACATCATCAACTTGACGGGTACAGGTACAGCTCCATTAGTTCCTGAAATCAATCTCAAACAAGGTACAACTTCCATTGCAAACAATGGCAATTATGACTTTGGGTCTTTTACAGTCAATCAGGGCAGTGGAAACATTAGCTTTACGATTGAGAATACAGGTACAGCAGCACTCAATCTGATAGGCAATCCTAAGATTGTGAAAACAGGTGCGCATGCAGACGATTTTGCAATTACCGAATCTTTGCTTAACTCCATCGCTGTGGGAGCTTCATCGAATTTTACGATTGTTTTCACCCCCTCAGGTACAGGTACACGCAATGCACAAATCAGCATCGCCAACAATGATAGTGATGAGAATCCTTATGTTATCAATTTGACGGGAGTGGGTACAGCAACCGCCCCTCAAAACCAAACCATCACCTTTGAGTGTCCGCCTACGGTATTTGCTTTCAATAGCAACAATAATCAATTGGTACTTGGGGCAGCTACTTCAAGTTCTGGATTACCTGTTACTTTTAGCATTACTACCGTGCCAGCCATTGGCGTAGCTACCCTTAGTGGAAATATCATCACGGTTCAGGCAGCAGGTACGATTACGGTCAAGGCAAGCGTAGCGGGCAATGCTTCCTTCAATCCTGCCGAAACCACCTGTAGTGCTATCCAAGTAGGTTTGGCTACGGCATTGATTGATGAAAACCTCTCAGCAGCCACCAAAGTACTGCCCAACCCAAGCAATGGCTACTTCACGGTAAGGGTACACGCCAGCTATCAAGAAAACCTAGAGTACCAAGTCTATGATGCCAACGGAAGTGCCATGCGTACAGGCAGTTTAGAGAAATTCAATGGCTACCAAGAGGTATTGATAGACCTCAGAACTGGCAGCGCAGGCGTTTATTTCTTGCAAATTAGCACCCAAGAGGGCAAAAGCATTGTCAGAAGATTAGTCAAACAATAAACCCAAATTCATACAAGTCCTATGATTGCTAAAAATCATAGGGCTTTTTACAAAGCAAATAAATCAATTTTATAAAAAAAGTAAATCCACAAGAAATATGAAAATCCAAAAAATAATTTTATTTATCCTTTTAGCCTTGTTTTTGGGCAGTTGCGATAATGATGATGATGCGCCGCCTGCTACCACCACGCCCGATTATGTAGGCACTTGGCGACCTGGTGATGTAAAAATCAACAATCAAGGGGCAAACCTTGCAGCGTTTAGTGGTTTTAGGCTTGCACTCAATGCAGACAACACCTATTCACTCTCAGGCTTGCCCGCAGATTCTTTCACGCCTACCCAATACAGCGGCAACTACACACAGTCAAGTACTACTATGACCCTCACAGGAGCGGGTGCAGGTTTTGCCAATTTGGTTAATTTTGGAGTAGTAAACAATCGCTTACGCTTTACAGTCAATGCCCAAGACTCAAAGATAGGCAGCGTAACTTTGACTTTTGATTTGGTGAAGCAGTAGGGATTTGTTTACAGAAAAGGCTTCGTTCATTTATCAAGGATATTTGAGTGAAGCCTTTTTTTTGATGATTGAGTAAGCATCTTTTACAATCAACACACTGGTATTAGAGATAATCTTGGACATTTTGCAAGTCGTTTAAATTTTCGTTAATATTTTGAGAAAATAATGAAAATCCGTAGTAGCCCATTGTTTCAATAAATGCCCTTTTAGAAATACCTGCCATTTGTGCACATTGTCCCAAAGAAAGTTTACCCTTTTCATAAAGTATTCCAGCAAGGTATATTTCATAGGCAAAATCTTCCAATTCTAACTCTTCAGGTATTTCTAAGGTAATTGTTTTTATATTCATTTATTTTAGAAGTAAATTACATCAAAAAAATAAGATATAAGTACCTGCAGCTAATTATTTGATAGAAACCTGACAGGCTTAATATACTGA
Source organism: uncultured Cytophagaceae bacterium (assembly GCA_964480455.1). GTDB lineage: Bacteria > Bacteroidota > Bacteroidia > Cytophagales > Microscillaceae > JAABSX01. Next base: position 52,007 of record CAYZQI010000010.1, on the reverse strand, counting down.
TTATCAAACTTTTGCAACTAAAAACCTGTCAGGTCTTAATGTAAACTAAATATGTGCGGGCACTTACAAAAAATTAAATACACAAATAGAATCCATAAAAAAGCTGAATGAGGTTGTTCATTCAGCTTTTTTTAATTTTGTTGAGAAAGAGAGTGATTCATCTACTTGATAAACAACGATTTGATAAGTATGCCCAGCAAAAAGAAAGGCTTGTGATAAATGATGCGCTTACTTTTTGTGGAAATAATGGGCTTGCTATTGAAAGATACAAAGATATCTTGGGCAATGTATTGCTTTTTTTTCCTTAGACCCCACAGTTTTCTCAAAGTTTTGAATGAAACAACGGGAGCTGAGGTATGTTTGTAATCTACTTTCAGGGCATTGTCTGCCCCTTGGATACTTACCTCTGCACCGTTATTTCCCTGTACAATCAAGTCAGCATTTATTTGTATGGCTTTACTTTCTTTCATAAGTGGTAATACTTACTTTTCCATTGAGTGTCCATTCGGTGAGATCTTTTGAACCTGTTTCTCTGGGAACGCCAACTTTAAAATCAATAAAACTGTAATCAATTACTGCATTTCTTCCGGTAAGTTTGTCATATAAACCAATGGCTAGGTCTTCCCAGCTACGTGGAGTTTCTTTGTTATCGCTCATAATGTGATGATGTTTGTTGTTTTTGGTTTGAGTTAATGAACATATTTAACTTGGGAGTGCCGCAAATGTTTTGCTGCTCAGGTACTGTTTTTTTGATTTTGAGTGATAAATTTGTTTTCATCTTATTTTTTTTCAATTCATTCTTGTTGTGATTTTGCTAAAATTCCTGATTGTCTGACAATTTCTATGAAAATCTGCAGCAGCAGACTTTCGGTTCACTGGTTTTAATGTTCTGAACAGTATTCAGCCTGTCTTATAAAATACCATCACAAAAATTGTCAGATAACCTAAACTTTTATTTCTTACCTTAGAAAAGAAAGAAAAAGTAGGGAAAAGAAAAGTGTATTCCTACAAGGTACAAGTCAAATTAACTTCCTCTCTTGAGGGGGGGGAAGGGGTGAGGTAGCTAAAAGGGGAAATTTGACTTACACCCCTTCTACAAGGCGATACAACGTTCACTTGCAAGAGAATTTTAGGAAAGATTTACTAAATATCTTAACGAATGACACACTTTTCTGAACAATCCTACATGTTCAAGACGCGTTTTGATAGTAAACATTTGTGGGTAGCTGAAATTCAATTATTAGAATGATATGTCCCTATTTAAGAATCTATTAACACATTTTGCAACTAAAATTTGTTACATTTGATGTGTTAATACTGTTTATGAGTTGAAAATTTATTTTTAAAACCATTATTAAACAAATGAATATCATGAATAAGCTAATGTTAGTAATCAGTGTTATCTTCATGCTAAGTTTTATAGCATTTGATGCACAAGCGCAAGGCAAGGGCAAAAAAGAAAAAGGCAAAAAAGAGGCAAAACAAGAAGAAGAAGTTAAAGAGGAAGAAGAAATCAAAGAAGAAAAAACTGAAAAAGAGGTTAAAGACAAAGCCGTAGCCAAAGGCAACCAAGAGATAAGCATTGCTACTTCGGTGCAGTGTGATATGTGCAAAGACAAAATAGAAAAAGCACTAGGGCTTACCAAAGGTATCAAAGCTGCCAATGTTGATGTAGAAGCTCAAACTGTACAAGTTACTTTCAATAGCAATCAAATCAGTGCTGACGGCATCAGACAAGTAATCAGCAAAACAGGTTATGACGCTGATGAGGTAAAAGCTGAAAAAGCTACTTATGATAAATTACCGAAATGTTGTAAAAAACCTGAATAAACAATAAACTAAAATCTTATCAAAAAAGCCTTTCCAATTTCTTGGAAAGGCTTTTTTGATGTACCTGAGAATCATCTTTTAGGGCAGCATTTTTTTAAATGCTTGGTAATCGCTGTTGCTTGGTGTTGTATCACAGCCTATATTTTTTGCTTCTTGGTTGATGTCAGCCACCCTAGAATCAGAACTTGGGTGTGTACTCAAGAAGGTGGGAGGCGATTGACTATTGCCTTCTTGTAGTATTTTCTCAAAGAAACCTGCTGCACCGTTGCACTGATAGCGAGTTTTGGAGAGATAAATCACCGAATACTTGTCTGCATCTTGTTCTGCGCTTCGGCTAAATTTTAGCCCAATCAGACCCTGCGCCAACTGACTTAGCAGCCCAGCATCACTGCCTGTGATGGCAGTAATCAAAAGTGAAGTGCCATATTGCTTGGTGAGGTTATTGGTAGAGTGTCGGCGGTCTGCGTGTGCAATTTCATGTCCCATTACGCCTGCAAGTTGGTCTTCGGTATCTAAGTATTTGATAAGCCCTGTATAGACATAAATGTAGCCCCCTGGAGTAACAAAGGCATTGAGGGTACGGTCATCACGTATGATGTGTAGCCTCCACTCAAACTCATTGCGGTAGCGCACTTGTCCTGAGTTGAGTATCTCGTCAGTGATGCGTTGCAAATAGCGGTAGGCCTCGGGATAGCGGTTGCGGTCTAGCAAGGGGTATTCACTTGGCGACCCTGCAATCTGTTGGGCAAGTTGCATACCCAGTTCTCTGTCTTGGTCTAGTGAAAATACATTGACACTGGCGCAGCTATTCAGTACAAAAAAGGAAAGCAGCACTCCGGCTAGCGTGAAGTTCAATTTAAGTAAGCGATTTTTTAACATAATTTGTTTATTAATTGATAGACTGTAGATGATTGCATTTTAGGTAAGACTTTGAGTATGCTCGAAAAACATATTTTGGCAAAAAACCTTGTGGCAATCAGTACAACTACTGTATAAACTACCACAAAGTTGCTTACTTACATTTGCACTACATTTTCAGGTATGATGAGTTTACCTTCAGTAGATGCTTTAATTTGCTCTAGGCTTACGTCTGGCGCAATTTCAAGTACTACAAAGCCCCCTTCGGTTGCTACTTCAAACACGCCCAGTTCTGTTACGATTTTCTTGACACAGTTGATGCCTGTAAGTGGCAGCGTACAAGCTTTGAGTAGCTTTGATTTTCCGTATTTGTCCACGTGCTGCATGGCCACAATAATGTTTTGTGCTGAGGCAACCAAGTCCATAGCACCACCCATACCTTTCACCATTTTGCCTGGAATTTTCCAGTTGGCAATGTCGCCATTTTCTGATACTTCCATCGCCCCAAGTATGGTCAAGTCCACGTGCCCGCCACGAATCATTGCAAAGCTATCAGAGGAGCTGAAGAGCGAAGACCCTGCCTGCATAGTGATGGTTTGCTTGCCTGCATTGATAAGGTCTGCATCTATGTCTTTTTCTTCTGGAAAAGGGCCTATTCCTAAGAGTCCATTTTCAGATTGGAGCATTACATTCATACCTTCGGGTATATAGTTGGCTACCAGCGTAGGAATACCTATGCCTAGATTTACATAGTAGCCGTCTTTGAGTTCTTTGGCAATTCTTTGTGCTATGCCGTTTTTATCAAGTGCCATAATTTTTTAGTTTTGGATAGATGATTTTCAAAATAATGCATGTTTTCTTTGCTTTCATAAATTGTGCTGAAAGTTTAAGGAGTTTCTTTTGTCATTTCTAATAGAAAAGCATTGTTGCGTGTGGCAGTGTAAGTACCTCTATTTGTTTCAGAGCTTAAACGCCCACTCATCACTAGCTTTCCGTCTGGTTTTACAAGTACTGTATTGAGCTGTTCGCTTGCAACACCTCCGTACAGGTCTCCTCCTAGGCAGCTACCATTGCCTGCAAAGCCTACCCAATAGACATCTTGCTTATGGTCTGTGGGAGCTTGAATATTCCATTCATTTTGATTGATTTGAAGTGATGCCTCAAACACGCCTGCAAGATAGACGCAATCCAGCACATAGTCAATGGCAATTGCTATGCCTCTGCTTTCGTAGCTACTCTGCAAGTGTTTAAGCCAGATGTAGTTCCCCAGAGAAGAAATCTTCATCAGAAATCCATCTTCGCTAGGGCTGCCGTTGTCAAGCAATTGTGCTTGGAGTTTAGTATTTCCAAACCAAGCCGCGCCTAGTTCGCTGCTTTGTGTACTGTTGGTATTTCCTTTGAAAGAACCTGTGAGATAAATAGAGCCTTTGCCATCACTTTTAAGGTCTTGCAAATCGGCATATTGTGCAAGCCGTTTTGCCCATACAATCTCACCGTTTTGGCTTTGGTAGCGTGCCAAAAATATATCGTGGTTATAGACCAAGCCCTCGCCGTAGAAATGCTCTGTGCTACTTCGGAGGGTTGCTCCTCCAAAATCTGCATAGCCACTTACGCTGCCTCCTACATAAACATTGCCGAGGGTATCTGCTTCTACTTTGCGGGCATAGACTCCTGTCAGGGCATTGTGTCCTCCGCTGAGTGTTTTGCCCCAGCGGGTAGTTCCTTCAAGGCTTACTTGCATTAAATAAGCATTTTTGAAATAAAAAGGAGCAAAACTAACTGCATCACTTTGAAAATCTGATTCAAAATGTCCTAGTACGTACAAGTATTTACCCTCAGAAGAAAGTGATTGCGCTAGCAGGTCTTTTTTGGCAGTAAATTGCTTTTTCCAAACCAAAGCCCCTGTGTCGGTGCTATGCTCGCTAAGGTATGCATCAAAGCCTCCTTGCGATTGTAGGGTATCTCGTGCTAATAAAAGTTGGCGTTGGAAATGCCCTAGCAAATACAATCGGTCTTGCACCACTAGCAAATCTCTGACAGGCGCATTGAGTTGAAGAATCCATTTTAAATGACGCGCTGCATCTATTTTGGCAACAAAATACCCTCCTTGGCTATCCTCAAGTCGGTGGTTTTCCCATTGTAGTACCTCCCTAAAATAACCACTTACATAGCAGTTTCCCTCTCTGTCGAGCTGTAGCTTCTGAAAACCATTCGTGTAAGGGCTTTCTAGGGTAAATACCTCCTGTTCTATTTCGGTCTGTGCAAGGAGTGTCTTACTGCTAGCAAATAGACACACACCTAGCCAAAGGCACAAGATAATCACCTTTGAGCGAAAGCTGAAGTCCAGCAAGTAGAGATTTTCCGATATTTTACAAGACATTCTTGTGTAGCGCGAGCAATAATACATTATTTCTATTTTGATAAAACACAGTTAATCAGCTAATTGAGATGAGCAATCACCTACTACCCCTAGCTTCTCACAGTTCGCTGTTCTATTCTTTTCTCGTAGTTTTTACCCTCAAAAATACGCTGTACAAATATTCCAGGCGTATGAATTTGGTTAGGGTTTAGCACTCCTGGCTCTACGAGTTCTTCTACTTCTGCAATCGTGATTTTACCAGCAGTCGCCATCATGGGGTTGAAATTTCGGGCAGTTCCTTTAAAGATAAGATTGCCTGAAGTATCGCCTTTCCAAGCTTTCACAAAGGCAAAATCAGCCCGAAGCCAGCTTTCCATCAGGTATAACTTGCCTTCAAACTCACGGGTTTCTTTTCCCTCGGCTACTTCTGTGCCTACACCAGCAGGGGTAAAAAAGGCGGGAATCCCTGCGCCACCTGCTCTGATGCGCTCGGCCAGTGTGCCTTGCGGAAGCAAATCTACTTCTAGCTCACCTGAGAGGAGCTGACGCTCAAACTCTTTGTTTTCGCCCACATACGAAGAAATCATTTTTTTGACTTGGCGTTGCTTGAGCATCAGCCCAATGCCAAAGTCATCTACTCCTGCATTGTTGGAGATGCAAGTGAGATTTGTAACGCCTTTTTTGACCAGGGCAGCAATGGCATTTTCGGGAATACCACAAAGGCCAAAGCCTCCAAGCATCAGCACGGCACCATCAAATACATCTGCAACCGCTACCTCAGCATTTTCTACTACTTTGTTAATCATTTTTGATAGGATTGAAAATACAGTTAAAAAAAATATTTACACAAATATATACAAGAAAATAGTAGTTAAAATACTTTTTTTATTTTTTACTTTGGTTTTTGTTTTTTTGGTACTGCACACGTAGTGTATGTTAATAATATTCACAAATAGCCTTCCTAACATATATAGTTTGTTCAAGACAGGCTATTTTTATGTAAAATTGACATGAAATTGCAATAAATAGGTTTCAAAAAGGATTCAATACGTCTTAGTATGCTTGTACTTGCTAAAAACAAGAAATCTCAGCATACTTTATATTTTCAGTACCGTTTTTTTGATAGGCCATAGATTAAGAAAATAATTTCTCAGGGCGATTATTTCGGCTTTATATGATTTTACGGGGTATTGAGGATTGTTGGTAAATAGAATCTGTGCCAAATCCCTTTAATCAGTAAAATCTGTGTTCCAAAATTTATATTCCGAGTAAAATCATTTAGAACCATTATTTCTCTGTTATTTCAAAAAAAGTACTCAAAACACGCTCACATCTTTTTATTATTTGCCAAAAACCAATAAAAGATTCTAAATTTGTACTTTAAGTTCAACACAAAAAAACGGGTAATGGTAAATTACTAGCCAAAATAAGTGTTTGATTATCAGTTACCTATTTCTGAAATAGTTTTTCCTTTATTTTGAATGTATCAATTAGTGAAAAATAATATGATATTTTTTTGGTGTATGGGCTGTTTTGTGCAACTGAAAGCACAGCAACTTACTGCCGAAGAACGCAACGACCTCAAAATGGAACTTATCCAAATTAGACAAGACCTGAGCATTTTGAAGGCTTGGAAGCATCGACAGGAAAGCATAGAAGTGCAACTCGAGAAAACTAAAGATTATCACCAGACACTTTTGGAAAGCTTAGACCAACAACTTGACCAGCTAGAAGCTACCCAAGAAAATATAGCGCAAATCCGTCAAGAGATTAGAAGACTCAGAATAGACAACAGAAATCTCTTTGAAAAGGTGGTGTTTAAAGTACAAATTCAGGCAGCTGTACGGCAGCCACTTGACCGATTTGGGAGGCGATTTCCTTTTTTTACGGTTTACCCTGAAAGGAGGCTTAATTTGTATTTGCTAGGGCACTTTTATCACTATCAAGAAGCAAAATTTTTTTCTAATTGGCTCAATAGACACGGAAATAGCACGTATGTAGTTGGCTTTAAGCGAGGCAGAAGAGTAAGAATGTTGTATAATTATACACAAAAGTAAATGCTTTGGTAACTATCAAGCTACCAACTTGTTAGTCAGTTAAATCATAAATAGTAATAAATACTAATTTTGAATAAAAAATTCTGTATTTTTGTTTTATTAATGAAAAATTTGTATTTTCGTTTCAAAATCTTTAATTAATTTGACAAATATGGCGTTTGGTTGGTTCAAAAAGAAAAAAGAAGAAGAGGGAAAACCTCTCTACGACCCTACAAGGGTAACCGTAAAAGACCTCGTAAAAGGTGCATTCTTAGATTATGACCTGCAAACTTGGGAAGTAAAAGCAGTCTATGAATATGACTGGGGAGATAATTTTTTTAGTGATGAGTTTCAGCTTAACACTGCCGATGACGCTATTTACCTCTCAGTAGAAGAAGATGGCGAACTCTTTATTACAGTTACTAAAAAAATTATCATTCACGACATAGAAGAAGATGTGGTAGCTTACATTCTTAAAAATGAAGTGCCTCCCATGAAAATTACCTTTGAAGGAGAAACCTATTACCGAAAATCTGAAAACATTGGTTATTACAGAAATGTAGAAAATGAAGATTGGGTGGAACTGGTAAATTGGACTTACTATGACCGAAGCCAAGAAAAAATATTGAGTGTAGAGCAATGGGGAGAGGAAGAATTTGAAGCCTCTGCTGGAAAAGTAGTCAATGAGTTTGAATTTTCTTCTATTATTATGCCCTAAGTCCATGCCCAAAATTAGTTTATATTAAAACCTGACAGGTTTTTAATTACAAAAATCTGATAATCAGCATATTAAACCTGTTAGGCTGCTATCAAATAATCAATTTCAAGTACTTAATTAACTTTAAAATACGTTTACAAAAAATAAATCACTTAAAACAAACACATTCATTATGAAAAATATAAGCTTTTTATTTATTGCCTCATTATTATTGCTTTTTGCCTGCAATAGCAAACCCAAATATGCTGGTCCTAGTCCCGTAGATTTGATGGTGCGAGATATGTCAAATGAAAAAACTTTCTCCATCATACTTCACGATATGCAAGTAGATGACAGCAAAAGTAAAGATGTGTATCAGCACAAATACAAAGTAACTAAAAATCCAATGGATAGCACCTCAAAGCCTGTTATCACAGAATGGAAAAATGTTGATGAAGTATTTTTTGCCGAAAATCTAGACAACATGGGGCTAGAACTCGCCTCCAAAGGTCCCGATGGAAAAGTGCATAAAGTACCCTCGCCTCCTGGCTTTAATGGCTATGTAGGTAATAAACAATATGGACAATGGAAAACCGATAATAGCGGTAACTCTTTCTGGGCTTTTTATGGACAATACATGTTTATGAGCTCAATGTTCAACATGATGTCAAGACCTACCTACCGTAGCACTTATTCAGGCTATCAGACCTACCGCAGTAATCCAAGTACACGCAACGCTGCTTACTATGGTAGTGGCAACAATCGCTATGGAACAAACAGCCCTGCAGCGCGTGCTGCCAACCCTAGTTTCTTTACAAGAAGACAGCAGCAAAGTAAACTTTCTTCTTTCAGGCAAAAAGTGGCTAGCAACCCTTCGCGCTACTCACGCAGTACTAGGTCTTCACGAAGTACTACTCGTAGCACAGGTTCTGGTTCTCGTTCACGGGGCGGTAGTTTTGGAAAATAGACTTTTATCAAAACATTGTTCAATCAAAGCAAAAGGAACGACAGCGGTGTTGTTCCTTTTTTTTAATGTTAATTTTGAAAAACTTTCTAAACTTTCAATATTTATTGAAAGTTTAGAAACCTTATTGATTTATGCTCGTATTGGTAGGTATGAAAACTAAAATTGAAAACTATGATGAAAATTTCTTTGCGTTATATTAGAATGGATTTGTTTATGCAAGTAGCTTTATTGGGTTTGAACCTATGCTTGGTAGGCGCAACTTTGATTTTTGGTATGTATTTTGGCATGCTGGCTTTGTATCTACAGTTTTTTATTGGTATATATCAAGTGCTTTTGAGTGCTTTGCCTCATTTATTGTTGAAAAAAACACTTGCAGATACATTGTATCAATATCGTTTGTACCATTTTTTTGGTTCATTGGTGTATGTTTCATTTTTAGTATTAGTTTTTCCAAAGGGCTGGTTTGGCGTATTTTTGGGTGTGGGAGTACCCCAAATCATTGCTTATACTTATCTTTACCTTACGTACCTAGATTACAAATCAAGAATTGATTATTTAGAAAATAGAAGCACCATTCTGGCATACTAATCAACCTAACACATCAATTAATGATAGATAGAAAAAGAGGAAGTACAACTTTGGTGTACTTCCTTTTCTTGTCTTATCTTATTGTATTGTTGTAGGTCAATAATACATTTTCAAATAAGAAATCTGATTGTTTGTCAATTTCTATGAAAACCTGTAGCAGCGGACTTTCAGTCTTCTGGCATTTATGTTCTCAACAGTATCCAGCTTACCTCATTTTATGAAACACTATCACAAAAATTTTCAGAGAATCAGAAATCTAAAGGCAGACTAAAATCTAAAATTATAAGCCACCGAAGGGATAAAACTACCTATCACCGAAAAACGTACTGCTTGTGTTTGGGCAAGATTATCAGGATTATTCCTGAAAGTAATCGAGAAAGGATTGCGGCGATTATAAACATTGTAAATGGAAAACACCCAATTATCTTCATTCTTGCGTTGTTTTCCGTTCTTTTTGACTTTTCTTCCTTCAAGGGTAGCTGAGAGGTCTAGGCGATGGTAAACAGGGATACGGTAATTATTGCGGCGTTCTTCGGGGTTTTGCGGAATGCCCTCATAGCCTTGAAACTCAAACCGTGTAGTGGGGAAGGTAGCAGGCGTGCCCGAGATTAATACAAAATTGGCAGAAAAAGAGAGACGCTTGTTGACTTCGTAAAAAGCAACTGCATTGAGGTTATGCGTTTGGTCAAAGCGTGCGGGATACCAGTCGCCTTGATTGATACCTTCGAAGCGTTCTTCGGTGCGTGCTAAGGTATAGCCTATCCAGCCATTAAATTTGCCTTTGGTTTTTTTGAGATAAAACTCTACACCATAGGCTCTTCCATCTCCCAGCAGTAAATCACCCTCTAAAAATTCATTCAATAGCAAGTCGGCATTATCTATGTATCCCACTACATCTTGATAATCTTTGTAATAAGTTTCTACTGAAAACTCGTAAATGTTGTTTTTGAAGTTCTTAAAAAAACCCACAGCTATTTGGTCTAAGAGGGTAGGGCGGACATTGTTGGTGCTAGGTGTCCAAACATCTAAGGGAGTAGAAGCAGTAGTATTAGAAACAAGGTTGAGGTATTGCGCCATACGATTATAGCCTATTTTGATAGAGCTACTTGGGTTGAGTTTTAGATTAATTGCAAACCTTGGTTCAAAATTCTGATAAGTCTGAATACTCTCCCATTGGTCAAACGATTCAACACTTGTAACAGGTCTGCGCCCCGCGGGGGTTTCGGGTTCACCGAAAGTATAAGCATTGCCTGCACCCATGTAGTTAAAGTAAGAGTATCTTAATCCGTAGCTAAGTGTGAGCCAATCCGTAACAGTCTGCTCATTACCTATAAAAAGTGCCCCTTCTAAAGCATATTTTTCGTCAAGCCTAATTCTGCTGACCTCGCCCGCACTTGTGCCAACAGCATTGCCAGGTTCAAACTCATGCAAAATCGCTTGTCCTCCAAAAGTGATTACATTGCTGGGGTTGGCATAAAAAGTAAGCTCAGGTTTGACGCTGTAATTGATAATGCGTGATTGCCAGTCAAAGGTATCTTCTTCCTCCCCAAATTTTAGACGGTAATCATAATTGCTATAAAAAACAGTAACATTAGAGAATAATCTGTCATTAAAAAGGTGATTCCAGCGGAAAGAGGTGGTAGCATTGCCCCAGTTAGAGGCAAAAACATTATCTGCATCAAAAACATCTCTGCCTAAGTAGCCCGAAAGAAAGACCTGATTGCGCTCATTGATGTTCCAATTAACTTTTGCTGTAAAATCATAAAAATTAAAAGCACTATTGCGTAGGTCTTCATTCAAAAATGGGCGAGAGAGTACGTCAATATAAGACCTTCTCCCTGCTACTATGAAAGAGGCTTTATCTTTTACAATGGGAGCTTCCAGGGTCAATCGGCTAAAAATAGCCCCGATACCTCCCGAAGCAGTAAAGCGTTTGCTGTTGCCTTCTTTCATACGCACATCTAAAATAGAGGAAAGTCTGCCTCCATATTGGGCTGGAATACCTCCACGTAAAAGTTTTACATCTTTGACCGCATCAGGGTTGAAGATAGAAAAGAAGCCAAACAGATGCGAACTGTTATAAACAGGGGCTTCATCAAGCAATACAAGGTTTTGCCCTACGCCTCCACCACGCACATTGAAACCCGTAGCCCCTTCGCCTACGGTACTTACGCCTGGTAAGAGTTGTATGCTTCGGATAATATCTACTTCGCCAAAGAGGGCAGGCATTTTCTGAATGGTCTGAATCTCAAGTTTATTGACACTCATCTGTACAGAAGATATGTTTTCGTCTTCTGCTGTGCCAGTAACTACTATTTCGGTCAGTTCTTGGCTTTCTTCGGTCAGTTCTATGTCTAGCTTGGTATTAGCGTTGAGCGAGATGGTTTTCTCTACGGCATCATAGCCAATGTAGCTATAGACCAGCGTGTACTCTCCCGCGGGAATAGAAATAGAATAAAACCCATACACATTACTTACTGCACCAGTGCTGAGTTCTTTGACGAGTAGCGTAGCTCCTATGAGTGTTTCACCCGTTTTGGCATCTCTAAGATAGCCACTTACAGTGAACTTATTTTGTGCAAAAAGTCCCTGAGCAATGCCTAAGCATAATAAAATAAAAGTAACTTTTTTCATGGAAATGGTTTATTGGTAATTGATAACTATATGGTAATGAGTTATTTATAAAAATGATAGCTTCTGCGCTAACTTAAATATTAGATTATCCTAACTAAATTAAAAAAATGGGATTTTGTTTATCATCTCAGATAAATTTTAGAAAAGTGCATAAAGCCATCATTTTTTAACTCTCTGAGGTGTTACATCTTCAAATTTATTAATAACTCATATTTTACCGAAGTAAACTTTTTTGAGAAATTTCCTTCGGTAAAAATTTTCCTTTACTTGGTATAAATCAAGGCTGCAGCGTGGGCTGCTACACCTTCTTCTTTGCCCACAAAACCAAGCTGCTCGGTAGTAGTTGCCTTAATAGCAATGTCTTCTATCGGGATTTGCATTACCTCGGCAAGGCAGGCTTGCATATCGGGAATGTACTTACCTATTTTGGGAGCTTGTAAGCACACTACACTGTCAATATTACCAATCTCATAGCCTTTTTCACGTACCATTTTTACTACTTTTTTGAGTAATATCTTGCTATCTATGCCTTTGTATTGAGGGTCCTTATCAGAAAAATGAAAGCCTATATCTCGTAGATTGGCTGCCCCAAGCAAGGCATCACAAATGGTATGAATCAACACATCGGCATCAGAATGTCCATACGCCCCCTTTTCGTGAGGTACTTGGATACCCCCTAGCCAAAAAGGTACACCCTCTGCCAGCCTGTGCACATCATAACCCTGCCCTATCCTAAATTTTTGCATATTTGTTATTGGTTTAAATCCATTGAATTGCCTACAAAAGTAATAAAAACTTGATGCAATAGCACATTTAAAAAGTACTATGTCTATTTCTCAAAATGGGATTTTTTTCCAAATACAAGTCAGGTTTTAGAAAACAAATGCCTGTATTTAATTTTCTATTATATTTTTTTACCTACGTTAGCTAAGATATAAAATGCTAATACATTGGTTATTAATGATTTATACTTTAAAATAAATACAAAGCTATTCAGTACTGGTCAGTGTCTTACTCTGGTAAGTAATTTGTAACTTTTGAATTATATCACAACATTTATTCAAATCCTACATAAACATAAAAATCATTTTTCTTTAAGATTATTTTGCTGCTTTGTAGGAATCTCTGAATAAACTATCAAATTAAAAAAATAATACGAAAGCGAATGAATACTTGTACTAGATTAAATACAGCAGCCCAATTGCTGAATAAATCTTTACTCTTACTGAGCATCTTGCTGTGTGCAAATCAAATCCTTTTTGCTCAGTGTGGTAACATCAGCCCCACTCCTATCACTTGCCCGCAGGTCGTGGTGGGTATTCCCTACCAACTTAACTTTGACGGTACAGAAGGAGGCATAATAGATAAAAATGGCGTAGGTACGGGCTTCACAATGGTCGACCCACACACCGCAGCACGCCTTGCAAATGCCCTGCCTGTAAGCAATGCCGCCACACCTGGCTACGAGCCATCAAAAATAGAAATCACAGGAGGCAATCTTGAGCTGCTTAGTTCACAAGGTTTAGCATACCTCCGCCCACCTGCTGGCAGCAACAACAATACTCAGGTCAATACTTTGGGGGTAGGTTTGCAAGTACAAAACCGTAGGTTCTTGATTGAATCCACACTCATCAATCCTGCTACAGGTCTAGGTTTTGCACAGACAGGTATCTGGTATGGTCTAAACGAAGATAACTTTATCAAGATAGATGTCTTCAACAACAACAGTATAGAAATGCGTATTGAGCAAAATGGACTTTCTAACAATACTGTTGCTAACCACATTCAAGTTACAGGATTACCCATTGCGGGCAACAATGTGAGATTGAGATTGGAAGTAAATAATAGCACACCTACAAAAACCATCACAGGTTACTACAAAATAGGAAACAATCCTGAGGTAATCTTGGGTACATTCAATCATACTTTCAATAATGGACTTTTTCTGGCTGATGGAGTTACGAACAATGTTTCTTTTGCAGGAATATATAATTCTCATCGCAATGGCACACAGTTTACCACGACTTTTGATAATTTTCTGATTCAAGATTTTCTGAGTTTTGAGCCTAAAACACTCAATTTTTCATTAGAACCTAATGAAATTGCTTCGCAAATTGCCAATTTATCGGCTTCCATAGGAAATCCTGCTTTTACACTTACTAAATCTGCTGGTGCTGATTGGCTTACCTTGCCAGCTACCGCCCTACTAGGTAATTTAGGTTTTGAAGTAAATACCACAGGATACAATGCTGGTGATGTACTACAAGCTACTGTAACGGCATCTGCTGCAGGTTATTTAGAGGCTGTACTTACTATCAATCTTACAGTAGTGCCAGAAACTATGGAATTTAGACCTGCGGACTTACATTTTACTTTTGCTTCTGGCGAAGCCCCCAAGAACAAAGTAGTGGAACTTTTTAATACCGCAGGAAGTATCCCAGTAACACTTGTAAAAGGAGCGGGTGCTGATTGGCTAACCTTACCTACAAATCCTCAAAGTGGCAATCTTTCTTTTTTAGTGAATCCAGTAGGGCTGCTTGAGGGCGATACACGTTCTACCACAGTTACAGCCTCTGCCCCAGGATACACAGATGCGGTTCTTTATGTACGAATACAAGTAGTTGGACAAGCAACCACACTTCAATTTAATTTTCAAGACGAGCCAACTACGCCTGCTGCTCCTTGGCTAAGAGATTTTGGGCAAGCCTTTGGTGCAAGAGCTGGCACACAGCAAGGTTTTGGTCTTACTTATGGCTGGAGAACACAAGCTACAGGCATTGCTACCGACCTCACCAACAGAGGGCGTTTGCGTGCCAACCCCGTAGGAAACCTTATTCAGAGAACTTTAATGCACATTCAACTGACAGGTAACTTCTTTTGGGAGTTGGAAATACCCAATGGCTACTACCAAGCTACGGTAAGTGCAGGTGATGGCAGTGGTGCTACTGACAGCAACCACAACATCAATGTAGAAGGGGAAACAGTTATCAGAAATTTTACACCCACCGCCAACGAGTTCAGAACCGAAAGCATCAAAGTAGCGGTCAATGATGGTTTACTGACTGTAAATGCGCTAGGCGGAACGAATACCAAAATCAATAGCTTGGTACTAACACCACTTGAAAATAGATTGATTTGGAGTGAAAATCGTATCAATATTACTGTCTTTGCAGGTGAATTAAGCTCCTTACAGTCAGTTGGGTTATCTGCTGAAACAGGTGCTTTACCTGCCTATGTACTCAGTTCTTTTCAGTTGATACCTAATTTCGCCAATTCTCCTGTTTACTTACAAACCAATGCACTTTCTCCAGATGAGATAGAAGTAGGTATTGATGCTTCAGCACTTGTTGCAGGCTATTACGAAGTCATTTTAAGGGCTGATTTTAATGGTTATCTTGATGATGAATTAATTATAGGGGTCAGAGTACTTGACCCTAATGAGGCTATTCAAGTAAATTTTCAAAATCAATTTACTGTGCCTCCTGCTGGCTGGATACGTGATTTTGGGCAAGCCTATGGTGTACGTACAGAGGCTAATCAAGGCAATGGGCTTACCTATGGCTGGGTAGAAAATAGTGATGCTCAAAACCCTGTCAATTTGGTGGGCAATGGGCGTAATCGTGATGAAGCACTGACAGGAAATGACATCTTGAATGCTACACTGATGCACATGCAATACAATGACATTGCGGGTCCATTTGGGATACCTACCGAAGGTATCTGGGAAATAGACCTCCCTAATGGAATTTATGAGGTAACAGCAACCGTAGGTGATTTTCAGAACGAAGGAACAAATAATACAATCCATTTTTTAAATGTTGAATACTTACCTTTTGTCAAAAACTTTCAACAAACTCCGGGTAATAACTTCCTCACTGTTACTGATTTTGTGAATGTACGTGATGGCAAACTAACCCTAGATGCAATAGGAGGTTTTAATACAAAAATAAACGCTGTTATCATCAGACGAACTACACAGCCTTTTCTTGCGTTTGACCAGAACATCTTGGACATCATCGCAGAGTCTGAAGAAGAACTTGCTGATGTATTTGCTAACCTTAGCGCAAGTATAGGCACGCCTGCCGCTACTCTTGCTGAAAGTGTAACAAGTGGATGGCTCACGCTACCCAACCCAGTAGCTCTAGGCGACTTAGGATTTAATGTTGACGTAACAGGCTTAGAATCAGCTACTTTCTATACCACAGTAGTAGCAGAAGCCCCAGGCTATGTAAAAGCACCGCTAAGAGTGAAATTAAGGGTTGCCAATATTAATTGGACTTACAAAATTAATTTCCAGAGAAATGGTGCTGACCCCTTCACAGGGTTTAGTGCGGGTGTGCCAGCAGGATATACCCCAGATTATGGCTACCCTTATGGCGATGCACAAAATCCATTTGAATTTGGCTGGATTAATCCTGCTGACCAAAGCCCTGCTGACAATACCACAAATACACGCTACCGAAATATCAATGACGTAGATGTACGCATCAATACCCTTAACCACATGCAGCACCCCGTAAACCCTGCCAGAAACTGGGAAATAGCCTTACCTGTAGGGATATATTATGTAAAAATAGTGGCTGGAGACCCCGACCTTGCTAACCAAAATAGCCAACATTATATTACTGCCGAAGGAGTTGAAATGATTAACTTTGACCAAGCTAATCAGCCTGGCTTTTTCAGAGAAATCATCAGAGTCATAGAAGTTACTGATGGAAGGTTAAGTATAGTTGCAGACCCTACTTTGGGAACAAATACAAAGATTTCATACATTCACGTTGGCCCTTACGAACTTACCATTGATATTACCAAGAACTTAAATCCTACACTTAGAGGTGCTACAGACCGTCATGTGATGCGTCTGAATCTTGAAAAAAATGTAGAAGCAAATATCACTGCCAATCGCTTTGAGTTCAGCACAGCAGGCACAAATTCTGCTAATATCTCACGCGCAAAACTTTATACTACGGGTGAAGAAGCCTTGTTTAAAAATCCTGTCTTGGTGGGTACACCTGTAATAAATCCCAACGGTACTTTTACTTTTAATGGGCTTAATCAAGCACTTTTACAAGGCAATAATTATTTTTGGCTCGCTTATGATGTTGCTCCCAATGCCACAATCGGGCAAACCCTAGAAGTACAATGTACCAGTATCTCAGCAGGTTTTGCAGATTATATCCCCACGCAAAATATTGTAGGAGGCAGACTGATTCTTAAAACAGACTCCCTGCCTGAAAAAGTGGTGGGGTTTGCCAATGCAGGAGATTACATTGCGGTAAACCCTGAAATTGAAATTCCTGAAACTTTCACTTTGGAAGGCTGGATAAATCCACGCCAAGCCAATACCGAAGCCAAATGGATAATGGGCGAGGTAGGGGGTATGCACTTTGAGCAGTTTGCTGATGAACTCCGCTTTTATGTCTATGCCGAAGGGCAACTACAAGGACCTGCCACAGCACTTATCCCTAGCAATGAGTGGAGTCACATAGCAGGTACTTTTGATGGTACTACACTTCGCATTTATGTAAATGGTTTTGAGGGAAATGCCGCCACGCTTATTAGCGGCAATACTAACCAAGCCAACGAAGACCTCGATAACCTCTTCACTCTTGGTGCAAGCAATGAACTAGAAGTACCGAATAATATTTGGATTGATGAAGTAAGGCTTTGGAGAACTGCGCGAAGTCTACAAGTTATCAGAGAAAATATGCACCTCGTTTCAGAAGGCTTAGAGGCTGATTTGGTTGCCTACTGGCAGTTTAACCAAGAAGCGGCAAGTACTGTATTCTATGATTTGGTCAATGATAACACTGCTACCAAGCAAGGCAACATCACCTTGATAGACGGACTAGAACCCGTAGGGAAAGGTATAAGCAATACCCAAATCATCAACTTTGGTGATGGTACTACACCTACTTCATTTGGCATAGCCAACTTAGAAATTACCTTTGGAGCAGACAATCCCAATGATGCTGTAGTGGTCAGTTACTTAGTCAATCAGCCCTTAGGCACAGACCCCAACCCAGGCATTGACCAAATGTCTGGCTACTGGATTGTGAACAACTTTGGAGATAATGACATAGACCCCGTAACGCTCAAGTTTATCTTACCCGAAGGGTATGTATTTTCTACCAATCCATTGGAGTTTTTCTTACATAAGAGAGGCTCAAGAGAAGCTGGGGCTTGGCAACTCATTCAAGACCAATTTGATGGTGTTACAGTACTTCCAAGTATTGCTTCGGAAGACGATTATGTGATATTTACCCCAGATGCAGGTAATAGTTCTCTAAAAGGATTTAGTCAATTTGTCATCACCAGCGACCAAACGCCCTTGCCTGTAAACTTTCTGGGAGTACAAGCCACTCGCATTGAGGATAGTACAGTAGAAGTTACTTGGCAGACAACCCAAGAAATAGATTTGTTGCGCTACGAAATTGAGTACAGTACCGACAGCCAAACTTTTACCAAAGTAGGCGAAACTGACCCAAGAGGGATTGCTGAAAGTGTCAATCAATACAAATTTACCCATAATAATTCACAGGCAGGTTATTACAGAATCAAGCAAATAGACCTTGATGGTAGGTTTAAATACAGTGAGGTGGTTTTTGTGGAGGGTGGCAATGCAGTTAGTGTAAGTGTCTATCCTAACCCTGCAGTAGAGCGAGTTACTTTGCAAGCTGAGGGTTTAGCAGAAGATGTTGTGTTATCATTTCAATTTGGTGATGCCCAAGGCAGACTTATCTTGCAAGGACAGGGCAGTGCGGCACAAATACAAGCCGCCTTGAACCAAAAAATAAATAGCCTCACAAGTGGATTGTACCTACTCAATATACAAACACCCTCAGGGAGAAGTCAAATAAAATTAATCAAACGATAAGTATTGAGTTTCCTTTTACACACAAGCAAAAGCCATTCTTCCTTATCGGGAAGGTGGCTTTTTGTATAAAAAAAATTAGACTTCAGATGCTCTTGCTGCTTGAGGTCTTCCATTAGAAAACATCAAGCAGCCAAAGGACAGAAATTTATCTTTCAATCTCAAGCCAGTCTGCTACTAAAGAAAGTGTAAAATATGAGTTGTGAAATGCAATTATTTAGAGTTATCATTTACTCAGGCGTAGTCTTAGAGATGTATTTTTTATCCACTGAAAATTTCTCTGGAAAGCGTGCCGTGATGCCCTCATAAAACTCCATTATTTCTTGCATATCCTTCTCAAAATCAGAAGGATAGATGGTCTTTCTGATACCTGCTATTTTGCGTTTATAATCCATATAGCCTAGGCAAATAGGCACCCCTGCGCCAAGAGCTACGTGGTAAAAACCTGTTTTCCAATCTTCGCTTTTAGAGCGTGTAGCCTCAGGTGTAAATACCAAGATGAGTTTTTCATTTTCTTCAAAAAGATTAATGAGTGCTTCTACCAAACTTTTGCGGGACTTATCGGGCGTTTTGGGGCGGCGGTCGACGGCGATGCCACCCAGAGGCTTCGTAACCACACTGTAAGGAAAACGCATCCACTCACGCTTAATGGTTACTCGGATACGCAGTTTGAATATAAAAAAAGCAAGCATCATATAAAAATAGTCCCAGTTGCTGGTATGTGGTGCCGCTACTACTACACATCTTTTTATCTCGGGAGGGAGGTGCTGGTCGGCAGTCCAGCCAGTTATTTTGAAGATTAATTTTGCAATTAGTTTTAACATTTTATTAGTATTTTTTATCTCTTTTAGGTAAGCAATCAAGTTTTGTTTTCTTGATTTTTAAGCCAAAAAAACCACTTTAAATCATATTTTTTTATTGGATTGCTAATTTAGAGATTTATCTTGAATAATTTGAATGAATCTAATTGTGTAGGTATATCTGTTAAAGAGCAATTTTTTGATTTTTAAGGAACAAAAATAAAAAAACATCTATTTGGTACTCAAATTTATCTGCTTATCGATTGATTGAAAATCAATTTAAGGACTTTATGTGTTATAAACTAAACTAAAAAAAACTACCATGATAGAGAAAAAAGCACCAACAGCCGAAGAACTCAAGGCAAAACTTAGTCCTGAAGAATACTACATTACTCAAGAAAAAGGAACTGAACGTGCCTTTACAGGCAAATACTATTTGCACAAAGAAACGGGAGTTTACAACTGTGTCTGCTGCAATAGTCCTTTGTTTACCTCCGAAACCAAATACGAATCAGGTTCGGGTTGGCCTAGTTTTTATCAGCCAGTTTCGAAAGAGGCTGTCAAAGAAATTCTCGACAAATCTCACGGCATGATTCGCACCGAGGTAGTATGTGGTAATTGTGGCGCACACCTAGGGCACGTTTTCAACGATGGTCCAAAGCCTACAGGCTTACGCTATTGTATGAACTCTGCCTCACTTGATTTTGAAAAGAACGACTAAGGAAAGTGTAGAGTATGAGTTGTGAATTGTGAGCTTTTAAAGTACTCATCACCAGTAACTTATAAATCAAAGTAACCTAAGTTATTTTTTGCATTTTCCTAAGTTTCTTTAATCATCAATGGCCTCTCTTTCTGGCAAAATTGCCAAAAAATCTTCTAATGAATAGGCATCTACGAGGCTGTAGTTGCCTATTTTGGTTCTGCACAAGGCAGTGAGGTATGCGCCTGAATCCAGTGCTTTTCCGAAATCGTGGGCTAGACTCCTGATGTAAGTACCTTTACTACAGCGCACCCTAAAATGTACTTCGGGCAAAGCGATAGCAGTAATTTCAAACTCAAAAATCTCAATAGGGCGTGGAGTAAGTTCTATTTCTTTGCCTGCACGGGCTAATTTATAAAGCCTTTTGCCATCAACTTGTACAGCAGAGTGCATAGGGGGAAGTTGGGTCTGAACACCCATAAAGCCTTGAGCTGCTTGCCGAATCAATGCTTCATCAATATGTGCAATAGAAAAAGTTTGGTTCACTTCTGTTTCACCATCAAAAGAAGGAGTGGTTTTTCCAAGTAAAAAAGTACCTGTATATTCTTTTTCAAGCACTTGAATGTGCTGAAGCTGCTTGGTCATTTTGCCCGTAGCGATTAAGAGCAAGCCTGTGGCAAGGGGGTCAAGTGTGCCTGCATGTCCTACTTTCAGTTTTCCTTCTGATTTTTTGAGGGCATATTTGATTTTATTGACTACCTGAAAAGAAGTCCAGTGCAAGGGTTTGTCTATCAAAAGCAATGCACCTTCTTTAAAATTGTATGTATGATTTTCCATAAAGACACTTGAAATTATAATTTTGTGGGCAAAAAAACTAAAATTTATCTATTTTTGTTGTATAGTTCTTATTTTAAATGGTGTAACATAAAAAATAAAAAAACATGGCTGTACTAAATATTCCAGACCAAAATAAAAGCATCACTGATGTAAATGAAATAAGAACCTTCTTGAACGAAAGAGGTGTATTTTTTGAGCAATGGGAGGCTGCCGTAGAATTTGATGAAACTGCCGACCAGGCAACAGTACTCAAAGCCTATGAACATGCCCTCAAGCCTTACATGGAAATGAACGGCTACAAAACGGCCGATGTCATCAATATCAACTCACAAACCCCCAATTATGAAGCAGTACGCAATAAATTTCTAAGCGAGCATATCCATACCGAAGACGAAGTACGCTTTTTTGTAGATGGCAAAGGCTTCTTTTGGTTCAACCTTGACAATGGCAACGACCCTATCTTCAATGTAATGTGTGAGGCGGGCGACTTGATTTCTGTGCCTGCCAATACAAAGCATTGGTTTGATGCGGGAAAAGAAAATCCACAGGTAAAAGCCATCAGGGTGTTCATAGACCAAACAGGTTGGGTGCCTCACTATACTGAATCTGGAGTAGATGCAAATTACAATCCAGCTTAGAGAAAGGAAGCATTCCCTCAAATGTATTCATCAAGGGCATAATAGCTAACAAGGGGCAAGGCAGCGCAGCTTTTCCCCTTTAATTTATTTTTATGAATGCCTGTATTTTTATAGGTAATAAAAGGCAAATCACTTTAAATAAAATACTTTGGCATCTTCTAATTTTATAGACTACGTAAAGATTTACTTCCGCTCAGGGGCAGGAGGGGCAGGCTCAGTACATTTCAGACGCGAAAAATTTGTTCCGCTTGGCGGGCCAGATGGCGGCGATGGGGGCAGAGGTGGACACATCATCTTAAAAGGCAACGCACAACTCTGGACACTGCTTCACCTCAAATACCAAAAGCACATCCACGCCGAAGCGGGTAAACCTGGTGGAAAACAACGCTCCTCAGGTGCGGAAGGTTCAGATGTATTTGTAGAAGTGCCCATAGGTACTGTAGCAAAAGATGCCGAAACAGGCGAAATTCTGATGGAAATCACCGAAGATGGGCAGGAAGAAATCTTGGTAGCAGGAGGCAGAGGCGGCTTGGGCAATGACCATTTCAAAACGGCGACCAACCAAGCCCCACAATATGCACAACCCGGAGAGCCCTTCAGAGAAGCTACCATCATCATAGAGCTAAAGCTACTGGCTGATGTAGGCTTGGTAGGCTTCCCCAATGCAGGAAAATCTACTTTGCTTTCGGTACTTTCGGCAGCCAAGCCCGAAATTGCTGACTATCCCTTTACGACCCTTGTACCAAATTTAGGCGTGGTGTCTTACCGTAATTTTCAATCTTTTGTGATGGCAGATATTCCCGGTATCATAGAAGGGGCATCTAAAGGTAAGGGACTTGGGATTCGTTTTTTGAGACACATTGAGCGCAATTCTATTCTTCTTTTTCTGATTTCAGCCGAAAACAACGACTTGAGCGAAGCTTACCATACTTTGCTTCACGAACTCAAAGAATACAACCCTGAACTACTTGATAAAAAACGTATCTTGGCAATCAGTAAATCGGATATGCTTGATGAGGAACTCAAGCAACTTACTGCTCAAGAACTGCCTCAGGATATTCCACATATTTTTATCTCCTCTGTAGCGCAGCAAGGCTTACAAGAACTCAAAGATTTAATCATGAAAACCTTGCAGAGCGAATAAAAAGCCTAATTTTTAAAATTTAAAACAAATAAGATGGTCAAAAAGTAGTATTTCTTTATTTTCGAAAAATAAACCCATTTTATTTACCAAATTAAACCTAGATTTGTACCCGAACATGCGTGTATAGCGAAAATTTGGCTTTAAAATATAAAATTATGAATTATCAAGTAGATACAAACGGATACTACGGAGAGTTTGGTGGTGCATTTATCCCCGAAATGCTACACCCCAACATTCAAGAATTGCGTGAGAATTACCTAGACATCATCTATGCCCCTGAATTTCAGGCAGAAATGAAAGACTTGCTGCGTGACTATGTAGGCAGACCTACACCCCTCTACCTAGCGCGCCGACTTTCTGAACTTTACAATGCACAGATTTATCTCAAGCGAGAAGACCTCTGCCACACAGGCGCACACAAAATCAACAATACAATAGGTCAAATCTTACTGGCTAAAAAACTAGGGAAACAGAAAATTATTGCTGAAACTGGTGCGGGTCAGCACGGTGTGGCTACGGCTACGGTCTGTGCCTTAATGGGCATTGAGTGCATTGTCTATATGGGCGAGCACGATATTCACCGCCAAAGACCCAATGTAGAACGCATGAAAATGCTTGGTGCAAAGGTTGTTCCTGCTACTTCGGGTAGCAAAACCCTCAAAGATGCCACCAACGAAGCTATGCGACACTGGATTAACAATCCACAAGATACACACTACATCATTGGTTCAGTAGTAGGCCCTCACCCTTATCCTGACTTGGTGGCGCGCTTCCATGCCATTATCAGTGAAGAAATAAAAATACAACTACAAGACAAAATAGGGCGTGATTATCCCGACTACATCTTGGCTTGCGTAGGCGGAGGCAGCAATGCTATGGGAGCTTTTTATCATTACCTAGATAACCCTAAAGTACAGCTCATTGGTGCAGAGGCAGAAGGCCTAGGCATTAGTACAGGTAAATCAGCAGCTACTACACAATTAGGCACTATGGGGGTATTGCACGGAAGCAAAACGCTACTCATGCAAACCGAAGATGGGCAAGTAACAGAGCCTTATTCTATTTCGGCAGGCTTAGATTATCCGGGTATAGGTCCCGCCCATGCCAATTTATTTGCCACAGGACGTGCAAAATTCATCAGCGTAACTGATGATGAGGCAATGCGTGCTGGTTTATTATTGAGCCGTACCGAAGGCATTATCCCTGCCATTGAAACTGCCCACGCTTTTGCAGTTTTACCCAAAATGACTTTCAAGCCTGAGGAAATAGTAGTCATCAACCTGTCTGGCAGAGGCGATAAGGATTTAGATACCTATATCAAGTATGAATGGTAATAGTTTTTCACGGCTGAATTGTTTTTATGATTGAATGGTTTTTTATGGTTTCCTTGTTAGATGATTGGCTTGTTGGGCTACGCAGTAAAATCGGGTAACAAACTAACAAGGAAACCAGCTAACCAAACAACAAAGAATTAAAAAATATACATTTGGAACAGTTAGAAAATTACATAGTAGCTTTCAGCGATTTCGTTTGGGGTACGCCTCTACTTATTTTATTGATGGGTGGAGGCTTATTTTTTTTACTCTATTCACAGTTTTTACCCTTTCGATATTTTAGGCACAGCATTGCGGTGCTAAGTGGCAAA
The DNA here is from genome assembly GCA_964480455.1 of uncultured Cytophagaceae bacterium. Classification (GTDB taxonomy): domain Bacteria; phylum Bacteroidota; class Bacteroidia; order Cytophagales; family Microscillaceae; genus JAABSX01. Next base: position 27,400 of record CAYZQI010000010.1, on the reverse strand, counting down.
TATGATAATAAAAATGACCCAGGCGAAATCAATCATTTTCAGGCACTTTCGGCAGCTTTGGCAGCAACGATTGGTGTGGGTAATATCGGTGGAGTGGCGGTAGCTATCTCAGTAGGGGGACCAGGGGCTATTTTTTGGATGTGGATGAGTGCCATAGTAGGCATGGCTACGAAGTTTTTTACCTGTACGCTGGCAGTGATGTACCGTGGCAAAGACTCACAAGGAAATCTGCAAGGAGGACCAATGTATGTCATCAGAGAAGGTATGGGAGAGGGTTGGAAGCCTTTGGCAGTGTTTTTTTGTTTGGCAGGTTTGGTGGGATGTTTTCCGCTTTTTCAGGCAAACCAACTTACGCAAGTCATTCGTGAGGTCATTTTAATACCTCAGGGCTGGGTGGCTAACCAAGAAGCCGTCATTTTTCAGTCCAATCTGATTTCGGGTATTGTAATAGTAATGATGGTTTCTTTGGTGATTTTTGGAGGAATCAAGCGCATTGGTACAGTAGCTGGCAATCTTGTGCCTTTTATGGTGCTGTCGTACATATTTTGTGCTTTGTATATTTTGCTCATCAATTTTGACAAAATAGGGAGTTCTTTTGGGCTTATCATCTCTGATGCCTTTACTGGGCAAGCAGCAGCAGGAGGAGGAGTAGGGGCTATGATTATTCAGGGAGTACGCCGAGCGGCTTTCTCTAATGAAGCGGGCATAGGCACTGCTCCTATGATGCACGGTGCTGCCAAAACCAATGAACCCGTGCGTGAAGGTCTGGTGGCAATGCTGGGACCTTTTATAGATACGATTGTGGTCTGTACGATGACCGCCCTTGTGATAGTAGTTACAGATGTTTGGACTACAAGTGGCAAAGACGGTGTAACACTTACTGCCCTCGCTTTTGAGCAAGCCATGCCGGGCTTTGGGGCATTGGTCTTGGTTTTTTGTATTTTTATTTTTGCCATTACCACGCTTTTTTCTTATTCTTATTATGGAGTAAAATGCTTTGGCTTTCTATTTGGAGCAGAATACCAGCACCTTTATAATTATCTTTACATTGCTTCTATCATTTATGGGGCATTGGCTTCGCTGAAGGCAGCCGTAAGCCTGATTGATGCTATGTATGCAATGATGGCAATTCCGACCATTACCTCAGCCGTTTGGCTTGCACCCAAAGTAAAGCAAGCGGCTAGAGAGTATTTCAAAAAAATGAAATAGTAAGTAAGGGAGTATTCAATTAATAAGCTACCCGATTTTTATTAGAAATTGCATTCTGACTGACCCAAAAGATGCCATACCTAAAGGTGTTTTGCTCTTTTGATATTTTTTTCTATAAAGATGAGAAGCCTAAGACTTTGTTTAAAGTCCGTTAGGACTGAAATCTAAAAACCCGAATAGCTGCAAAAAACGCCGTAGGCGTGAAATCTTAAGCGGAAATCTTGAGTTTGACTAGGGTATATGATTATTTGTTTACTCTCTTATAACTTTGGGTATATTATTTCTTGGATGCTCCCTAAAGCAAGCAAAATTACTAATCAGCTATGCTCAAACATAAAATAAAATTCTGGAATAAACTTTAATTTATAGCCAAGCTAAGACTTAGTAATGCAAAAACCTTACACCATAGCCTAAGACTAGACGGTACACCGCTTCGTTCGTCCTTGCACTCTGTGAGTTTCATTAGAAAATATGTTTTATTATATAAAATATTTGAATAGTGAAAAAATAGTGAAAAAATAGTGAAAAAATAGTGAAAAAATAGTGAAAAAATAGTGAAAAAATTATCTTTGGGAAATCATTCACTAAAAAATATTTCTCTATAAAAAGTAATTTTTGTATTTGTGTTTTTCTTGCTCTTTGGAGTATTTTCTGAAGCATTTGCTCAACTTTGCTCTTGTAGTTATAGTTCAGGCTCTGATATGGTTGTACGCTTTGAGTACTATACCTTAAATGGTAGCTGCAGTAGCCCTCAATCAGGTTATGCTTATGTTGAAGTTGTTTATCAAGGGGAAGTAGTTATTACAGATTACTTTGATATGTCTGCTGCGGCTTCACAATGCAGTTTGTTCAATGGCGGAAGCGAATAGTTTTTTGTAAATTATTAAATCACTCAACATATTTATTTATCATAATGAAAAAGTTAATTTTTACTACCTTTACTTTGCTGATAGCTGTTTTGTTTTCCTGCCAGTCATTTGAAAATTCTCAACAAGAAGTTGATACTGAGCATAACAGAGCTACACTAATAGAACGTGGCAAGGTTGCATATGACAGCAAGACTAACCACGGCTTCAAGGAGTTATCTAGGTCTGTAAAGTACTGCGACCCAAAGATTGATGGGCAGGATTGTGTAGAACAGGTTAGAAGTTTTATTCAGTCTAATGGTTTCCCTTCTACCAAGCCTGCTATAGACCTTTGGGATAAAAGCTGGCAGGAAGCAGACAAAATGTATGTGGATTTAATCGCTCAACATTCTTCACACAGTTTTGTAAATGCACTGAGGTGGCATGTTTCACAAACAATTTTGGCTGATTTGGCTCTACTTGCCGAGCATTCAGACTTTGCTCAAGAAAGAATTTATTTCTATACCAAAGAAATGATAGAAGCTGGTAGCACAAACCTAGATTTTGTTGCCTATTGTTTAGAATATCTGGCAAAAACTAGAAAGTACAATGAGTTTACTACTTCCCTTGCAAGGCAAGTATTAGATAATCACTCAAATAGTAATTTTGAGAAAACACTTTCCTTCAAAGAAGACTTGAATAGTGGAAAACAACTAAAAGATACCTTTCTATTAAGAGTTATGAATGAGTATATTCAGAAAAAAATGGAGGGTAAGGATAAAATACTTGCACTACTGAAGTAATCAGTTCTTCATTTGTGCGATTTATAGCTTGGCAATAGCATAGGGTACATTTCCTATGCTATGTTATCCTTCCTCTGTTCTTAGCTTCTTAACCCTCTTTATTCTTAGCGTCTTTACCCACATGCGCAACTGTTCTGTGTATCTTTCACTCCATAGCTCGTGTCTCACGAACCACCTCCAGTACTCCGTATCCCACGAAACACCTCCAAAACACATATCATCATAACAAAATATAAAAATAAAGTAATACTTTAAAAAATAACACAAAACCCTTGCACTTTTAAAATAACACATTTATTTGGTAGTGTAGGAATCTTCGTGCTATTTGAGAAATTTGCTTAAAATTTAAAATTACTCTTTTTAATATTTTTTGGTTTTCTTTGATTTAACAGAATACAAATACAGTAATTCTGTATTAAAACTTTATTTTCAGGATAATATTTGGGTCAAGTTTTTATCTTTTATCCAGCACGGAAATTTCTACACTAAGATTAAATTTAGTTTTTGGTTTCTTAAATCTTGATAAGATACTATGCAAACATCAATAAATGATAGGCTTTACCATCATAAAAAGGTTTTGATGGATTTGACCCAACAAAATAGAGTATTTTTGGCTTTCTAAGATAAGAATATTCTACAATAGAATAAAATTCGTCTTGAATTTTCTCTGTAAAATTTATATCATACACATCTAAAAAAACTATCTCAATATGTTTCAACTCATGAATCAAATCTACCTCCAAGCTGGCGCATTGGGGGCAATAGGCTTTGTACTTTCGGTAATGCTACTTGCAGGCTTGGTGTATCATGCTGTATTTAGCGTGCTTAGATTGCGTTTTATTGCCACTTACACCAAGGCACCGCCATTGCTGAGGCGTTATATCTATTATCCGGGTTTGAGTTTGGTGCTTCTATTGAGTTCAACTTTGAGTTTTTATTATTTTCAAAAATATGCCTCCAAAGAGGTATTTTCTTATATCAACCATTTGTATCAAATCTTACTCATTATCAATGTTACCGCCCTGATAAGGAGGTTTACTACGGTTATCAGGGAGGTAATCACAAGTTATTTTGATTCAAGCAAAGCCAATAACTTGCGTTCAAGGCAAATCCTGACACAATTCAGACTGATTGATAGAATTATCTCTTTTGTGGTGGTGCTTTTGGCCATCGCTTTTGTTTTACTTACTTTTGATTCTATTCGGCAAGTAGGGCTAGGTTTGCTTACTTCGGCAGGCTTGCTAGGTATCGTGATTGGTTTTGCTGCCCAAAAGAGTATTGCCAACATTGTGGCGGGTATTCAGCTTGCTTTTGCCCAGCCCATCAGGCTTGATGATGTGGTGATTGTAGAGAACGAATGGGGGAAAATTGAAGAAATTACCCTTACTTATGTTGTGATTAAAATTTGGGACGAACGCCGCTTGGTTGTTCCTTTGAATTACTTCATAGAAAAACCTTTCCAAAACTGGACAAGGCAATCTTCTGAGCTAATTGGTTCTATTTTTATCTATACCGATTATAATGTACCGCTCAAAGCACTGCGTGAAGAACTAGACCGACTGTTAGAAAATAATCCGCTTTGGGACAAGCGTGTAAAAGTACTACAAGTAACCGAAACCACCGAGCGTACTATACAAGTACGTGCGCTGATGAGTGCTAGAGATGCGCCCGAAGCATTTGACCTACGCTGTGAAGTGCGTGAGGGATTGGTTACTTTCTTACAAAGCAATTATCCTGAGTCGCTACCACGCACACGTATAGAGATGCAAGGCGTAATGAATAGCTTTGCCAACGGCAGCAAAACTACTTTGCAAACTTAATCTCTCCTTCATACCAAGGTGGAGTATTTTTGAGTGCAGGAATTACCTCTTCGGGTTCATTGACAAAAGTCCAGATATTGAGGTGCTTAGGGCGCATAAATTTTTCTGAAACACAGCGTTCTAGCATCTCTCTGAGCGGGTCATAATAGCCGTCTGTATTTAATATGATGATAGAGTAGCTAAATTGTCCTAATCTTTTGAGTGTAATCGCCTCTAAGAGTTCTTCAAGTGTACCGCTCCCTCCGGGGAGTGCCACTAATCCATCTATGCCTTCCAAAAACTTTGCTTTGCGCTCGTGCATAGTATCAGTGAACTCAAAATCTGCTACTTTTTTGTGCGCCCATTCTACTTCGTTCATAAATTTAGGCATAATGCCCTTAATTTTACCTCCCTCAGCAAGTATGGTATCAGCAAGTTTGCCCATTAGCCCACTACCGCCGCCGCCATAGACTACCTCTATGCCTTCGGTTACCAATGCTTTTGCCAGTTCTTCGGTGGCATCAAAATACACCTTACTAATCATAGGGCTAGAGGCACAATACACGCATATTTTCATCTTTTGAATTTAAGGTAGATAGTAAAGGCTTTGCTTTATGCAAAGCCTTCTAATATAGAACAATCAAAATCAGAGTTTATCAATCTCAATACACAATGCTGAAAAGATTTCATCTATTTCGCCAATACCTTGTACCGACACAAATTTATCTTGCTTTTTGTAAAAATCTGCCACAGGGGCGGTTTCTGCATTATAGACCGAGATGCGGTTGCTAATCACCTCTTCGTTTTGGTCGTCGGGGCGGTTAGATACTTTACCTCTTTCTAGCAATCTCTTGATGAGTTCTTGGTCTTCTACCTCGAGGGCAATCATTTTCGAGATACTTAGCCCATTGTCGGCGAGGGTTTTATCAAGTGCTTCTGCTTGTGCGATGGTTCTAGGAAAGCCATCAAATACAAATCCTTTGGCATTAGGGTTTGCCCTTACTTTGTTTTCTATCATACCAATCACTACCTCATCAGGCACGAGCGCGCCCTTGTCCATATACTCTTGGGCTTTTTTGCCTAGAGCAGTGCCTTCGGCACGTTCTGCACGCAGTAGGTCGCCTGTTGAGAGGTGAATTAAGCTGTATTTTTCAATAATTTTAGCACTTTGTGTTCCCTTGCCCGCGCCTGGAGGGCCAAATAAGACGATATTTTTCATAAATGGAGTGGTTTATGTTATATAAAATTGAGTAAGGTTTGTTTCTAAAAGTAGCTATGCTGCTGCACAATAAGTGTACTTTTCTAACAAACAGTGTTGATTTTTTCGCAAATTGTTTCAAAAATATCCTCAATACTACCTAGCCCTGAGATAGTGACAAATTTTTTCTGTTGTTGGTAATACTGCGCAAGGGGCAGGGTTTCTTGTTTGTAAGTAACCAAGCGGCTTCTCACAATGTCTTCGTTTTGGTCGTCAAAGCGTCCTCGTTCGCTGCCTCTTTGCAAAACGCGCCTCACCAGTTCTTCTTCTTGTACTTCTAGCGATACAACAATAGAGATGCTCAAGCCATTATTTTTTAGGAGTTGGTCAAGTGTGTTGGCTTGTTTTAGGTTGCGTGGAAAGCCATCAAATACAAATCCCTTAGATTTTTTATTAGACTTTATTTTGTTTTCTATCATACCCACCACAATCTCATCAGGTACTAATTTGCCTGCCAGCATACATTCTCTTGCTTGCTGCCCTAGCAGCGTACCTGCCGAAACTTCTCTAAAAAGTAAATCACCTGTAGAAATATGAAGTAAATCGTATTTATCTTCTATTTTCTGGCTTTGTGTTCCTTTGCCCGCACCAGGAGGACCGAATAAAATCACATTTAACATATATCAAATTTTATCAATATCTTGCAATTTAACAAACATAAAAGTATTTTTTTTATAAAAACTTGCAAATTTGTGATAGTTTCTTGTGATTTCGCACTCTAGGCAACAAATAAAGCACAATGCTTTTATTTGTTTAAACCAAAATATTATATAACATTTTGATAACCAAGTGTTTAGCTTGCTCAGACTCAATGGTTCTTTCTTTGACTTTTTCACAAAATTTACATTTCTTTGAGACGGTAGAGGTCATTGAGTTCTCTTCCTAGCTCATCAAAATCAAGCCCATAACCTATTACAAAATCATCTGGAATTTCAAAGCCAATAAATTCAGGTTTTTTATCAAATTGATATTTGTTGGGTTTAAAGAGCAAAGTAGCCATTGCAGCAGAACTCACCTGTAGGCTTTGTAGCCTTGTCTGAATGTATTGGTAGGTATTGCCTGTATCTATGATGTCTTCTACGATAAGTACATTGCGCTCGCTTAGGTGGAGTAGGGGGCTGTCTTTTTCTAAGATTTTGCCCGTACTTTTTGTACCTTCATAAGAAGCAAGACGGATAAACTCTACCTCGAGTGGGAAGTTGAGCTGTTCAATCAAATCAGTTGCAAACCTAAATGCTCCTTTAAGCACAACAAGCAGCACAGGTTTCTTGGAGGCATATTCAGCAGTGATGGTTTGGGCAAGTGCTGCAATGCGGGCCTTGATTTGAGGTTGAGCAATGTATAGCTCAAACTTTTTTGCATGAATAAATGTATTTGACAAAGCGTTGAGTAACTGTAAGCTATTGTTGGTTAGCTATTGCAAATTACTATTTATGAGTATTTTATACCTAACAGATAGTACAAACAAGTACCATTTAATTTAATTATTTTACAAATTTAGACATTATTTTGATTGTATGTGTACCAATCTTGTTTATTCATTCTTGAAATATTACAAAGTATTAGGTTTGGCTTATTTTTTAGCTATGATAAGCCTTACTACCAAAGGGCAGGAAATCATCAACAAAGAAACTATTTATGAAAAAGGGGAAGAAAAACTTCTAGACAATGCCCTGATACAGATGGAAGCAACGGCTGCAGTCAATGATATGTATAATTTTAAGTTTGAGCGTGCCAAACTACAGTTCAATTGGTTTAAAGAAAAATATCCCGAACACCCATTACCTTATTTTTTGCTAGGACTCAACGAATGGTGGAAAATGATGCCCAATTCTGATATAGAAACATATGATGAGGCTTTTTTAAATTATATGGATATAAGTATAGAAAAAGCACAAAATCTGTATAAAAAAGACGCTGAAAATGCCGAAGCTGCCTTCTTCTTAGCAGCCGCTTATGCTTTCAAAAGCCGCTTGCATGCCGAGCGAAAACACTGGACAAAAGCCACTTTCAATGGCAAAAGTTCACTCAAATACCTCCGCAAAGGTAAAGCCACCCAAGAACTTAGCCCCGAACTGCTGCTAGGCGATGCCCTCTATAATTATTACTCTATCTGGATTCCTGAAAACTACCCTATGCTGAAGCCCATCATGCTACTTTTTAGAAAAGGCGACCAAACACTCGGCCTAGCGCAACTCAAAGAAGTAGCCCAAAACGCTTTTTATACACGCACCGAAGCACAATATTTTCTGATGAGAATCTACAGAAGTGATGAGAAAAAACCACGCGAGGCTTTCCCGATTGCAGAATACCTACACCAAACTTTTCCTGACAATGCGTATTTTCACCGTTACTATGCAAGTATTTTGTATGTATTAGGCAAAGTACAGCAGCTAGAGGCTACTTCCAAAGAAATTCTCGACAGAATAGCCTCCAAAAAGATAGGCTATGAAGCCATTAGCGGTCGCTATGCTGCATATTACCTTGCTTATGTTTATAGAATCAGGTACAACAAGCCCGAAAAAGCAAACACCTACTATCAGCAGACTATCAAGTTTGCAGAAGAAACCAAGCACTTTGACTCAGACTACTACCACGCTGCTCTGCAACAAGTAGCTGAATATGCACACAGCAAAAAAGAGTATAAAACTGCCAAAGAACACTATACCATGCTAAAGAAACATACTAAAAAGAAGGACAAAAGACACAAAGAAGCGGCTGCTTACCTTAAAAAGTACAAGAGGTATTGAAAAAGGCTAGCTTCAAAGTAGATGCTAGGTAAATAAAGAAGTATCATCAATATTTTTGAACTTTATGAATAAGTCATCTTCAAATCCATAAACTTGTAGTAGTAATTTTACACGTTTGAAAATCTCCTTTGAGCTAAGACTTGATTCTATATAAATTCCATCTGATAGCTCTACAGGGAAGGTAAGGGCTTCTTTATTACTTGTAACTTTTAATTTATTTTTAATTTTGCTTTGCAGGAAATACTCTTTGTCTAATGAGTAAAATTGCTTACTAATATTTCTCAATATGTCTTTAAAAGTATTTGTTATTACTCTTTTGCCATCAAAAACATAATACTCTAAGAGTTCACCCGTAGGATTATCTATGTCAAATATGTTTATCTCGTTATCTGTATCTTCCAGAATAGCACTGCCAGGATATTTCCAGATTTCTTTAAAGCGTTCTGTAAGCACATCAAGTCTTTTTTTTAGAATTTCAACATTCCATTGATTTTGTTGAGCTAGAAATTTATTCAAAAAGAGCTTACTATCTTTATAGCCTTTATGTTCTAAATCTCTTTTTTCAGCAAAAGACTTGTTACTCAAAGCACTATTATTTCCAGAGAGTGTGAGATTTCCTAATGTATCAAGGTATTTTTCACTCAATTCTTTGTAATCCTGCTCTGATACAAGAGATTTCCAAACTGGCGAGGGGGTTTTGGGAAAAATATGCTCTATTGTGATTTTTTCATTATCTTCAATTTGAACAGGCTCATTATTATTGTAGTTTTCAAGTCTATAAAATAAATACATTCTATTTTTTGATTGGAGCTTGTAAATATTTTTATACTCTAGTTCTCTTTTCACTTCAATATCATTTGGAAAACGCTGCGTTGAGGTAAGTTTAACAAGGTAGCGTTGCAATTCTTCAATATATTTGCTTTTATCTTTAACAGCAAGATAGAGCCTCAAAAATATTTTATTTAATGAGTTAGTTGCTAAATCACAAATAAACCTTCTCCACACAAAAGACTGTACAAGCTCCAGAACTTCAATAAAAGTTTGCGTATCAATAACCTTGGTTGAATAATCATGGTACACTTCCAGTAGAAAAGGGTATGACACACTAATCTCTAACTGATTGATGAATTTGAGGTGTTTATTGATATTTTTATCTTTTTCTAATTCTGGATTTACTAAATAATGATAATACTGAGCATAAGTTTTAATTTCTTGAAGCAATTTTTCCAACTCTATTTCATCAGTAATTTTATAATTTTTCTTGAAAGTTTCATAAACTTTTGATTTGCTAGGTACATCACGCAGTTTGAATGAAAGAAAATGTCTTATAAAATCTGATAACTCATTTTCAGATGTCTCTAAGTTTTTTGTAAACTCCTCGATGGGTAGCCAATAATTTTTATATACCTTTTCTTGTAGTTTGTATTCTAAATCCATCAAGATATAGTTTCTAATTAAATCAGCCTGATTTAATGCCAATCCTGTTGAGTTTAAACTTTCAAATATTTTTTGTGGGTCATCTTTCCCCTTTTCAAGAGATATTTCAACGAAAATTAACCGTCCAATACCTTGCTCAATGATTGATAAGTTCTCTTTATTAATTTTAGAGAAGAAGTATTTAAAATTTTGGTTAATAGTTAAACTATCGTCTAAGTCATCAAAAGAATTATGATGACTGAGTAGATTGGATAATGCCTGCGCATTATTTTCAGTAGGTTTTAGTTTAACTTTTTCTTCATCATCTAAATATTGATTGATGAGATACATATTCTTAATTTTATCAGCCACCTTTTCCTGTCCAAATTCTTTAGCTTTATGAAACAGAGCTATCCAAAGCAACATAATCGTTGTAAGACGTTGTTGCCCGTCAATAATCACCAATTGATTTAGGCCAGAATTATAGACTCCTTTTTGTATAAAAACGATGCTGCCAATAAAATGAGTGTCGTTTTCACCAGCTTCTTCGGCTATTGAAATGATGTCTTCTAAAAGTTTAGAACATTGTTTAAATGTCCAGTCGTAATTTCTTTGATATACAGGAATTACGAACTGTGTTTCCTGCTTTCTTAAAAAATCAATTAATTTTAATTCTGTTGCTTTCATGGCAATAAATGGAAATACTTTTTGGTTGTCTGACAATTTTTATGAAAATCTGTAGCAGCGAACTGGAAGTCCGCTGGCATCTATGTTCTAACTGTATCTGGCTCATCTTATCGCGCACAATCACAAAAATTGTCAAAGAATCTACTTTTTAATGGAGCTGCTTAAAGACAAGATACAACATTTATTCATACTTACAAATAAAATCATAAAATTTTGTAATCATTTAAACAGCTTGTTTTCAAAGCATGTAAAACCTCGCTTAGGGTATTACCTTTGGTACAATTTAAGATTCGGATTGATGTACCTAAACAATTACAACATTTTTATATTGATTACTTTCTAAATCTCTCTAACGTAAGAGCAAATACTATTTTCTTAAAAATACGGCTTAAGTTTTTCCCTGTCTTCTCCTAGCAAATAATCATTGATATGTTCTTCAAATTGCGAAGATAAAAGTGTTTTAAGTGTTTCAGAGAGGTTTTCGTAACTTTCTTCGTGAGTGTAGCGTGTATCCTTGAACTGTTTTTGGTCTATGAATCTTCGTGGTTTTTCTTTTTTCTTATTTTTACGAACTCTGTATTCTTCGCCAGTATTGGTAATGGGTGCTTCGGGTTGATTTTCTTTTTGAACAGCTATTTCGTGTGTTATACTTATAAAAATAAATTGCTCAAGTCCGTATTCTGATACGATATTATGTATTCCTCCCTCTCCTTTAAAATATAAAAAAGGCATATTGTCGCCCTTGAAAGTAATTTCTACACCTATCAGTTCATAGTATTCAGGGATATTCTGAGCATAAAACGCTACTTTTACAAATGTACGGTTGGAAGCATCTCTGAAAACTTTTTTCTTTTCTATTTCAAACCCAAGTTGCCCGCCTATTTTTTCATATACCTCTGCCAGCTTTAGTGTGGCGAGTGTGCCACTACCTTGTAGCGAGTATATTCCCAGACTACAATTAGCAAATTGCGGGTTTTCAGATTTCACCAATTGTACTTTGAGGCCTTCCATTTTCTCACCCAACTCACCCAATTTTTTAAATTCATCAAAGGATTTGCCCAGTTGCTCTCTGCCAAATTTGTATGCAACCAGCAAATCAATTTCAAATTCTTTTATTTCTTGAAAAGCCGTTTGCAGCTCATCTTTTAGCTTTTGGGTGGCATAGAATTTTTTGAGTGTGGTTTCATCGTTCCAAAACTTTTGAAGTTGTTTTTTTTTCTCTAAGCTTTTGCGCTTGCGCTCTAACTGGTCAAACTGACTCAGCAGTTTGGCATAATAGCTCCCCTCTTCTATGATGGCTGCCATCATTCTCAAACCACTGGCATAAGGTATTGCAAGTGAAATATGCATTGCTTGTTTTTTTTGTGCCTGCTGTGTCAGGTAGAAATCTGTAGGAGTATTTTTCATGTCGAGGTTTGCCTCAAAATGCAATTGCTTGTCTTCCAATCTAACTTGTATGCCAAGTGTTTTTTCAGGTTCATACTGATTGAGCACTTCGGCAAGTGGAATCACAAATTTTGCTTGTAAGGCGCGTTGCAGAAATCTTGCCCCATACTGCGCATCATAGCCTACTTGGCTGAGGTGGTCAAGTACTTCTTTTGGAATCTCCAAATACAAATCACGGTTTTTGATACCTTCTCTTTGCTTGATGAGCCTGATTTCGCGGTTAGTTATTTTTCTGACAATGTCTTGTGCTAGGGGTGCAAAGGCGATGATGCGGTCAAGGCGGTTGAAAAGCTCAGGGCGAAAAAACGCTTGGACTTGTGCCTTGAAATGCGCCGAGGCAGTTTCTTGAAGATTACTAGGGTCGCCAAAACCAATAGAACCCGATTGGAACGACCCCGCCCCTATGTTGGAAGTCATAATGATGATGGTGCTACAGAAATCAGCCACACGCCCGCGGGCATCTGTCAGACGGCCTTCACCCAAAATTTGTAGCAGCAAATCATAAAAAGCAGGGTGGACTTTTTCTAGCTCATCAAAAAGTAAGACTGAAAAGGGGGCTTGCCTTACAGCAGCCGTCAATAATCCTTCACCTCCGCCATCGCCTGTCAGTCGCATGATGCCCTGTAGGTCAGCATATTCGCTCATATCAAAGCGAACCATCTTATTTCGGGTGCCAAACATAAATTCTGCCAATACTTTTGCCATTTCGGTTTTGCCTACTCCTGTAGGGCCTACAAAAAGCAGGGAGGCGAGCGGCTTTCCACGCCTAATGACGGCAGCCTTGACGGCTATCAACAAATCAATTACTGTCTCGATGGCTTCCTCTTGTCCAAAGATATTCTGATAAAAAAATTGATACATCGCCTCTATATCCAATGCAGCCTGAGGGTTTATCATAAACTCGGGCATACCAGTTTCTTGGCTGAAACGTTCATAGATGCTTTTTTTATCTATGATTTTGATATCAGCTTTTTCTTTATCAGAAATAAGTGCGTGTAAGAAGTTAATGGTTTTTCCGGGTAGTTCAGAGTAGGGTGTAAACCACTTTTGCAGCCTGAGCGTTTCTTGTATAGCATTTTCTTCTATGAGTGTAGATTTAGCCATGCCGATTTGCTGTGTTTTTTGGCTTACTATTTCTAAGATTTGAGCGTCAGCTTGCTCACTGAGGGTGATAGTAGTGAACAAATTGAGATAGCCTGGGCTTCTGAGTTCAATGCTAGAGGCTGCTTCGGGGCTACACTCGCTCAGGAGTATGATTTCACCTCTTGCAATGAAATCACGAAGGAAGTCGCCCATAGAAAGACTATTGCCTACATACTGCCCTACTTCAAAGAGTTCGGCAAAATTAGGCACATAAAGCAAGTGCCTTTTCTTTCTTAGCTCGCGGCAAAGTATGCCTAGGTATTCTTCCCAGGCGCCCAAGCCCGAAAGCCTGTGCAGCAGTTGCGCAGCAGATATTTCCCAGATGACCACTTCATCTTGCTTGAGCTGGGCTTGTTGCTCATAAAACTCTTTGATAAGTGCTGTTTTGCCTTTGCCCACTCCTCCCACAATGAGTACACTGTTGGGGTTGCGTCCTTTGAGGGCATCAGTAAGCTGTTCAAATTCTTTTTCTAAGCCAAAAAGCACTTTGCTTCCCTGCGTTTGCATGCGTTGTGCAACCTCAGGCAATAGCTCTTGGTCTTGTTGTTGGTGGTCTTTGATTTTGTCTAACTCCGATAGGGTATAAAATTCAAAATCAACAGACATTTGATGTAATTTTAAGTTTTCAAACCATTGTGTGGAGATGAGCGAGGGCAGGCTTTTAAGTCGTTCTTTGCGCATAAATTCTAACAGCACATTTTCCTTGAGGTTTTTGGTAAGTGCTTCAAAACTTTTTCCAGAAGATTCTAAATTGAGTGCTGGTAGAAAGCCTAAGTAATAGTCCTGCTCATTCTTAAAGTATATCCAATCAAACTTTAACTCTAAGGCTGGGAAGATTTTATTTTCTGAAGCGGTCAGCTCGAGGGTAAACTCCCCTAATTCAATATCTTCGGATTGATATTGGTCTAGTAAAAAATTGTAATTGCCATCTTTTATCCATTCTTCTTGAATAGCTTGCTGTACATTTTGGGCTACTTGCTGAGGAGCTTCGCCAAGCCGTAGTATTTCGCTGAGATGCAGCGGTGAGGGTATCTTTAGCCCTGAGCTGTGGTGTAGCTCCACAATGGGAAGGTTTATGCTAATTTTTTTCACTTTTGTTTTTTTGAAGAAGCAGTATGCTACGCTAGGTGAGAAATTGATTACAAATTAATTAGTCATTTAATTATTATCAACTAAGGGTTAGTTTTCAGTTGAAGAATATATCATTTTATTTTTACTCGATTGCCAAGGGTATATAGCTTGCAGGATTGCGCAAAAATTTTAGAGATATTCTATTAAATGCTTCGGTTTGGTCTATGTTCACTACGTGTCCTGAGTTTTTTACAATTTCTAAGGAGGAATACTGGTGTGTTTTTACAAGTTGTTTTACCTGAGGCAAAAACATATAATCTTCCTCACCCATGATGTAAAGTGTAGGGATAGGAATTTCTTTTTCATTAAAATACCTCAGAAGCGGATTGACCTCACTGGTGAGCTGGTACCATCTCAAAAATTCTTTTTGGTAGAGGCGTTTGGCTTGTTCTATGAACATCAGCCTAGAGGCGCGGTGTCTTTTGCGCGGCATAATCACCCAAGCAAAAAAGCTATAAATCCACATATAGGGTACATATCTTTTGAGTTTATTGCCCAAGTACATCAAAATCTTAGAGCGTACATTAAGCCTAATGATTGCTCCGCCGAGGGTCATGGTTTTGATGCGCTTAGGCTCGAGTTCTGCAATGGTTCTGATGATGATGCTTGCCAAAGAGATACCCACAAAATGCGCTGATTGGATTTGGTTGTGGTTCATTACTTCTATAATATCTTTACTTACATCTTTAAAAGTATAGTTGTTTTTGAGGTAGTCTTTCAAAAAATGTTTAGACTTGCCGTGCCCACGCAGGTCAAGCAATAAAATGTTGTACTCTGCTTTGAAAGCCCTAATTTGTCTGTACCAAATAGAGGAACTTCCTCCGGCACCGTGTATAAATATGACCCAGTCTTTTTCGGGTGAGACTTCGTATTTTTTGTGGTATAGCATTTTAAAAAGATTTTGACACTGCCCCAAAGATACTCGGCGTGTCTAGTTGTATATAGTTTTTTTTACAAATCTGTAAAGAGCTATAAAAATCCCTATGATTATAACAAATTTAGTAAAAATAATCTAAAAATGAATAGTTAGTAGCCCATAATTACTTGTGTTATTACAAAATTAGATGGAATTGGTCAATATTTGCTTTTTTATAGCAAAATAAAATACTTTAACCATTGCTTGTGCTTAGACTCCTGTAAGATATACAAAATCTTGCACCAAAGTTTTAAGAAAAATATAGGGCGGTTCTTTACTATTGATGCCCAAAGTTTTTCTGTATTGCTGGGCAAGGTGCTGTAGAGCGGAATCGCTTTGAGGAGAAGACTTTTGGCGGATTAGCTGTTTGATTTGCTCTATTTCTTGCTGAGGAATCATTTGTGCCTGCAAGTAGGTAGGTTGGTAGTGCCGCTTTCCTAGAAACTCATAGGCCAAAATCTTTTGGAGAACTATGTTGGGGGTATGCTTAATGACGGTAGTACCTGCCGCCATATCGCCCAACCGCTGCCCTTTGTTGTTGAGGGTAATGGTTACAATGGCAACCACACCAAAAAAAAGCATATCTACAAAGCGTAAAAGCCACCGCATAAAATAATGACGTAACCGAGGGGAAGTACCATCAAGGCAGACTACTTGTATCTTCATCTGGCGTTTGCCTATACTTTGCCCATTGAGCAAGATTTCGGATAGCAAATGATAAAAAAAGTAAGGCATTATCACGACAAGCCCAAACACAAACCGTATGAAGACATTGACTGCTCCCCATCTTTCTACAAAACTTATGAGAATAAACAAACCTATTATCAACCCAATAATGATTAATGTATCTAAGATATTGGCAAGTATTCTGTCACCCACATTGGCAGGCTCAAGATGAATGGCTACATTTTGGGTAGTAGGTATTTCAATGTATTTGTGCTTGTAAGTTGTTTTTACTTTCATAGATGTTCAAAAATACAGATTTTTAGAAAAATTCAAAAACTATCGATTTTATTATTAACTTTATACCAAGATTTGCAGTATTTTGGGATTGGCTAAGGTGCTGCTGGCACAAAAGCAGGCAGCTTACTATCTTTGCAGACCAAAAATACCTAGGTAGCAGTTCATTATTTTAATTGCAATTAAAGAATCAGCAAAACCAATGAAAGAGGCACAATTTCTCAAAAAACATCACGAAAAATGGCAAAAATATGAGGCATTGCTCAACTTGGGCAATGCCCAACCTGCCGAGCTAGGACATATTTTTGTAGAACTTACTGATGATTTGGCGTTTGCACGAACGCATTTTCCTGCAAGCCGCACTACTTTTTACCTCAACCACCTTGCTGCCAAGGCACATCAAATCATCTATAAAAATAAAAAAGAAAAAGGCAATCGTTTTAGGCAGTTTTGGTTATATGAACTGCCCTTGCTCTACTTTGAACAAAGGCGTGCACTGTGGTACGCTTTCCTCATTTTTGGTTTGGCTATTTTTGTGGGCGTTATCTCTACAGCCCACGATGAAAGCTTTGTAAGACTTATCTTGGGTGATGCTTACATCAACATGACCCTGGATAACATAGAAAGAGGCGACCCTATGGCAGTCTATAAAAGTGCGCATCAAATGGATATGCTTTTTGGCATCACACTCAATAACATACTAGTTTCTTTTCGTGTGTTTGCTTACGGTTTATTTTGCTCAGTAGGCACAGCCTATATTCTCATAATGAATGGCATTATGTTGGGTGCTTTTCAGTTTTTTTTCTATCAACAAGGCTTATTGATGGAGTCTATGCTTGTCATCTGGATACACGGCACGATTGAGATTTCTTCTATCATCATAGCAGGTGCAGCAGGCTTAGTGATGGGCAACAGCATTTTGTTTCCTAAGACCTTTACACGCATGGCTTCTTTTAAAAAAGGAGCAAACAAAGGCTTAAAAATGATTGTAGGCTTGGTGCCGTTGTTTATCATTGCAGGCTTTTTAGAAAGCTTTGTAACTCGCCTTACCGAAATGCCCGACCTGCTGAAGCTATCCATCATTTTGGGTTCAGCTTATTTTATTGTCTTTTATTGCTGGCTATATCCCTCTAAATTGGCTAGCAAAGCACAAAAAAAATGACTTATGCAAGTTTCTTAGGCTAATAGCTAAACTACTGGTAATCAATATTTTGAGCTAATCATCTCTTCTTCATTCATCTTGATTTATTAGCATTTCTAAAAGCACGGTATTCGCGCGAGCGTCTGTAGCTCTCGAGCAATTTGCCATCAGCACGGTAGATTTGCCAAAGCCCTCTGCGGCGTTTGCGTGCTTTGCGTGCCAACGATTCAAAATAAGTACTGTGCCTTACGTTGGGTGGATATTTTTTGGCAAAGGCATAACCTTTTTTGGCAAGGGTAGCATTAAAAAACTCTCCATTGGCAAGATAAACATATGCCAAGATCCTCCCAAACTTATCACGAGATTCTTTATCAAAGTACAGAAACACCCTTCTGCCCTTGGGCAATCTCTTCTTTACATATCTAGTGGCTTCTTTGCCAAAGGGAGCTACCTCTTGAAACAAAGAACGTAAACTCTCTGGCGCATCAACGCCAATCAGGCGCACTTTCAAACGCCTGTTTTTTCGCTTAGGATTACCCACAATGATTGTATCGCCATCTACTACGCTATGTACTTTCGTAATCATTCCCCGAAAAGGGTTCAAAGCAGTGATGAATAACCAAAAATAAAGCAAAATACGATAACAAAAGTAAAGCAAAGGAATTACTAATAATAATGACATAGGATAATGGGCAACGCTCCAATCCCAAAACCATTTAGAATATGGGGCAGCAAAATGATAAGTTTGGCTCATTGATGAATTATTTTTCTATAGTATTGGTAATAATATGAACTTTTTTCTTGATAATATTGGCAAAATTAAATAATTTTTAGAAAAAAAAGATATTATTTAAAATAATTGTACTTTTAGTTTTTTTTCTATAACTTTATATTGATTTTAAAAATCACCTTTTTTGATTAGATAGAAAGTAAATTTTTTTAACTTTTAAATTATACTCCCATGAAAATAGATGCAGCCCCAGACCTCTTGCTCACACTTGATAGTTTTCTCTCAAAGCAAGGCTTTGAGCTACTCCCAGCAAAGCAGCAGTTTCGCAAACAAGGCGCACACGGGTTTCAGAACATTATCCCTACCCTCAGCACTTATCAACAAGTACAAGAAACGCTCGTAGAGTTCAACCTTGGCGTACGTCTTGATATTGTAGAAGACCTTGTGAATCAATTTACCCAGCATTTAGTGGATTTTCAATCGGATACCAATACTTTGCTGACTTCTATGGGCAGGCTCTTAGACAAGCCTTTTCTGAGATTTAAAATCAAAAATGAAGCTGACATAAAGCAAATCTGCGAAGATTTCACGCAGTTTATGACACAGCAAGGCTTCAAGTTTTTAGCTAATATCTCAAAATTAACCTACTTAGAACAACTCACCAACCAAAATCCTGAACAAGTACACCCCTATTTTTATAACAATTATCATAGATGCTTAAAAGGTATTACCTTGGCGCGCCTCAACCATAGTGATAATTTTGAAAGACTTGCACAAGTTTATAAGCAACAACTTATACGTAGAAATGCACCTCCTGTGCAACAAAACAACTTTAAAAAATTATGCAATTATCTGAGTACTTTTTCAGTGAATTGATAAGCCTTGGAACTGTTACTATCTGTACAGAATATCATCTGAGGTTGCTTAAAAGAGCAGATAAGCGTAGGTAAAACAAAAAAACCAGAAACTTCGTCTTCGCATTATTTTTGTTCAATTTTAGGTAAGATTTTGATAACTGTTACAGAAAACTATGCAAAAGAAATACTTTATATACATTACTTGCTTGTGTTTCTTTTGGAGCATGCCTAGTTATCTCACAGCCCAAAGCCCACAATTATTAGACAGCCTCAACTGCCTACTTAGTCGGCAAAGTCAATATTTCTGGAGCGACTTACGCACTCATCAAAGACCATTTCCAATGTGAGTTTAGAGGAAAAATTCAGGCAAAGAACAAGGGAGAAGTGGAGATGTATTTTGTGGAGGGAATATTGTAGTTTTTTTGTAATTTGCCCTTCGAATAGCTTTATGATGAAAAAAATACTGATTGGTCTTACATTTTGTGTCTTTTCAATGACAACTTTTGCTCAAAATCCTTTTAGCCGATTGAAAGTAGAGCATTGGAATACCAAAAAAGAAATGCCTCATGATTTGATATTATCTGTACTTCAATCCAAAGATGGATTCTTATGGATGAATAGTTATTCAGGACTTACTCGATTTGACGGGGTGGACTTCACGACTTTCAACTCTAGGAACTTGGCCTTATTGAAAAATGATAATGTGTATTTTATAAGCGAAACTGCTGATAGTACGCTTTGGATAGGCACACAAAGCAGTGGACTATTGGCATATAAACAAGGTAAATTTGAACAATATCTTTCTAACTACAATAATCTATATCAGATAACACCCCAAACTAATCAACAATTACTTGTCTATTCAGCTAATCAAGATTTATTATTTGATACAAAATCAAGGAAAGCTCAAGAATTAGATTCACTTAATTTTTTTAAACTACTAGGAGAGAAAAAAATAACATTACCTAACACAACAGATGATTTTGGTAATATCTGGTACACTTCACGTGGGAAAATAGGATATCTAAAAGAGGGCAAAATAAATTTTTTGACTACCCAAGACGGGCTAATGAATGGGGTAATCTATAAGGATTTATATATGGATACGCAAAGCAGGGTTTGGGTAACTTCTTCCCAAGGTTTGTGGTGCTGGAACGGAAAAAAAATGGTGCAAGTTCCTGAACTGAAAGATAAGATTTTTTCCCTAGATACTAATTTTAAAACAGCGATTTTAGAAGATAGTAGAGGCGGGATTTGGATGGCCTATTTGGGAGGGCTTGCTTATTTAGCTCCCCAAGCATCCGAATTCATTTTTGCCCCTAGTGGTTATTTTGAACTTGCTAACTTCAGTTCAATCTTAGAAGATAAAGAAGGAAGTATTTGGCTCAGTAGTGATAAGGGGCTTTTCAAATTAAGTTACAGTAAATTTACCCATTTTCTACAAAGCGATGGAAGTCTTTTGAATGGTCGTACTACGGCAGTTTGCGAGGTAGCACCCTCTAAATATTTGATTTATAATAACAATGAGTTGTTATGGATTGAAAATGGGCAAGTAAGCCCTTATCAATTTAAAAATCAAGAAACCGCCAATATTACAAAAGATGAAGTATTTCATATTTTCAAGGATTCACAAGCAACTATTTGGATTTGTAGCCCGAGAAAGATTATTAGAATCAAGCAAAACGACGAAAAAGTATATCAAACTAATGCCTCAATAAGATATGCTTTTGAAGACAAGCAAAAAAAAATGTGGTTTGCTGTTTCTGGTAAAGGGATTGCTTTCTTGAATGACAAAGACGAATTGGAAATGCTCCGCTTGCCCAAAGTCGATTTTAAAGGCTGGTCTATTTCTACCATTCATCAACTTTCAGATGGAAAATGGTTGGTAACTTCCTACAATCAAGGCATTGTACTCATTGATACACAAGGAAACCCCACTTATTTTAATGACAAAAACGGGCTGAATACCATTGGTGTATTCAATGCTTATGAAGAGAAAAGTGGGGTGCTTTGGTTGGTTACCAGTTTTGGTATTACTCGTTATAAAGATAATAAATTTACGCATATTACTTACAAGGACGGCTTGCCCGATAATTCACTTTTCGCTTTTTTGCCAGACAAGCAAGGCTTTGTCTGGTTTACAAGCAATTTGGGGCTGATAAGAACTAAAAAACAAGTTCTAGACGATTATTTAGACAAAAAAATCAAGAAAATAGATTGGCAACTCTATGATGATGGAGATGGAATGTTGAATCGCCAATGTGTAGGGGCAAGACATTCGGCAATCACCACAGATGGGAAAATTTTAGTGCCTACCTTTGGGGGTCTGGTGGAGATAGACCCAGAGCGATTGATTAAAAATCCTACACCCCCTTCTGTGCTTATTCACAAGTTTTTGTGGGAAGACAAAGCGCAAGACTACACAAGTACCATTCGTCTTTCTTCTGGCAATCATCGATTTATTTTTGAATACAGTGGCTTGAGCTTGGTTGCACCCAAAAAAGTAATGTTCAAATTTCGCCTGATTGGCTATGACAAAGATTGGATAAATGCCTCAGGCGATCGCCGGGCTTTTTATACTAACCTTCCGGCTGGTAAATACACTTTTCAGGTCATTGCTTGTAACAATGACGGCGTTTGGAATGAGGAAGGAGCAAGTTTGACTTTTGCCATTGAGCCGTTTTTTTATGAAACTTGGTGGTTTCGATTGCTGATTGGTTTGTTGCTGATTGCTTTGGTCTTTGGAATTGTACGCTGGCGAACCTTTTCCATTCACCAAAAAAATGAGTTGTTAGAAAGTCAAGTGGCTAAACGTACCCTTGAACTCCAAGAAACCAATGAAGAACTCAGCCAAACCAACGAAGAGCTACAGATTACGGTAGAGCTAGTAGAGCAAGAACGTCAAAAATCTGACGCACTTCTCTTGAATATCTTGCCCGAAGATACTGCCCGAGAACTCAAAGAAACGGGTCAAGCCACCCCACAGCATTACAAGTTAGTTTCGGTCTTATTCACAGATTTCAAAGGGTTTACAAAGGCAGTAGAAAACTTAAAACCCATCGAGGTTATCCAAGAACTGGATTTTTGCTTCAATCAGTTTGATGAAATCATAGAAAAACACGGCTTAGAACGCATCAAAACCATTGGTGATGCTTATATGGCAGTAGGCGGCTTGCCCATAGAAAATACAAGTAACCCTGTAGATGCCACCAAAGCTGGCTTAGAAATACAGGCCTTTATGCAAGATTTGAAAAAGAAAAGGGAAGCCGAAGGCAAGACAGCTTGGGAATGTCGCTTAGGGATACACTCGGGCGAGGTAATCGCAGGCGTAGTTGGTACTAAAAAGTTTGCTTACGACATCTGGGGCGATACTGTTAATTTGGCAAGCCGAATGGAAACAACAGGTGAAGTAGGCAAGGTGAATATCTCAGGAGAAACTTATGCCCTCATCAAAGACCACTTTCAGTGTGAATACAGAGGGAAAATAGAGGCAAAGAACAAGGGGGAAGTAGAGATGTATTTTGTGGAGGGAACAATTAGATAATAATGAAATGTTACATTGTGTAAATTAGCAGAAAACACAGATATTTGCTTACAGAAGCAATAATATCAATATGAAAATTGAGCAGAAAATCAACAAAGACCTTATTTTAAGAGAAAAATTAGCCCTTCAACGCACTATTCTGGCCAATCAGACTACTTTATTGGCTTTTTTGCGGACAGCTATGTATTTCTTAGTAGCTGCGGTGAGTATTCGTAGCATTATTCAAGAGCATTTTTTGATTGAAGTAGTATTTTATGTTATCTCAGGTATGTTATTTTTATTTGGTTTGGGGAATTATTTTTTACAAAATAAAAAAATAAAGCAGAGTCGGCAACATATTGGTAACTACAAAGATGAATATTTGCAGTAAAAAATACTGTAAACATTCATCTTGTTTTTTTAGCATTTTAGGCTATATATTTATACTTATTTAAATGTAAAATCAAGTTTGATAGGTGTTAATTTTTTACCTGTGATGCTGAGGTAATACTTTCCTTTGGCAGTATCTTCTACATTGAGCATAAAACTATATGCTGCTTCGGTAGTTTTAATTTTTTGTTTTTGAACGACTTTCCCTTGGCTGTTAGTAATTTTTAAGCGGAGTTTCTTGTTACGGTACTCCTCTCCCAATAAAATACTATATCCTTTGGGTAGCTCAGTAGTTTCAAGTATGTTATGGTTTTGCTTTTCCTCCACTTCTTTGATGCCTTGTTTTTTTTGTTCTTTTTCAGGCTGTACGAGTGCGTGTGCCTTGGCATAGCTAGGAATCCCATAGCCTAGCAGGCTATCGGGCTTTTCGGCTTGGCTGGCAGTTACTTGTAGGCATTTAATTACCTCCATATTGCTAAGGCTAGGGTGGGCTTGCCAGAAACTGGTTACAAAACCTGCCATCAGTGGACTAGAAAAAGAAGTTCCGCTCGAGGTGCTTACGCGGTCATTGGGAGCTACTACCGCTGTGCTGAGTCCTTGCGCTGAGAGGTTTGGCTTGATGCGTTTGTCAGCAGTATATCCTTTTGAGCTAAAATAAGCATACTTACCTGCACTATTGACTGCCCCGACAGAAAGGATAGAATCAGCATCGGCGGGTGTGCCTACATATTGCCACTCATTCCCCCCTTCATTGCCGGCACTATTGACCACCAATATTCCTTTTTGTGCTGCAAAATCTGCTGCACGTGTGATGAGTGCAGTATTGCCATCAAGCGACTCGAAAGTATAATTCATAGTGCTGTCGTCAAAAGTAGTGTAGCCTAACGAGGAGTTAATCACATCTACGCCAAGGCTATCAGCTTTTTCTGCGGCCATAAGCCAGTTTACTTCCTCAACCTTGAACTCTGTGCTGGCATCTTCGGTGCGAAAGAGGTAAAAACTTGCTTCGGGTGCAGAGCCTATGATTTCGCCTTTTTTGTAGGCAGCAATGGTAGAGAGTACTTTCGTGCCGTGGTCGCCTGTACCATATACATATTCGTGGTTATCTACAAAATTATAAGTGCCTAGTATGCGCTGATAGGCAAATAAATGCTTAAAATAGCTCAATTGGTGGGCATTGAGAAAGCCTGAATCAAATATGGCAATGACCATTCCTTGCCCTCTGTAGCCTGCTTTATGCATTTCTTCTGCTCCAATCATTTTGATTTGATTGAGTGCACGTCCATAGTCGCTTTCTTCTTCTATGCTCAGGGGTTGAGCTGCCTCGAGTGCAAATGAAAAAGCAGTACTTTCAGGTTTAGGGCTGATTTCAGCAGCTTTGGGGTGCAACATCTCAATTTCGGGTTTTACAAAGGGAAGTGCTTTTACTTTGGCAAGAGTTGTTTCATTGCTTTCAATCAATAGTGCATTGAACCATTTAGAAGTGTACCAAACCTTTGCGCCAGTTTCTTTTATTTTACTGATGTACTCAGGATTAACAGGTAGGTCGTGGCTTGTGATTTTGATTGCTTGTTTATTGCGGCGTTCTATGGCTCTTTTAGTGAGAAACTGCTCAGGCTTTGAGATAGAATAAGGGGAGTCTTTTTTGTCTTTGAGATAGACAAAATAGCGTTTTACGTCTTCTTGGGCATAGCCTAGCCCAAATAAAAGCATCAGAAGGAGTGTTACAAAAAGTTTTTTATTATCTAATACCATAATCTATTATTGTTTGAGTATAAATTCTTCCAAAACGAACACAGCTGGGGTCAGGAGAGGGCGGCAATGCCTCACTGAGCGAGGGGCAATAGGTAGCACTAAGGTTTACACAATCTGTGCTTGCTGTATTATCAAAACTAATCTGCCAAGATACTTTACGAACAAGCCCCACCTCGCGGGCAAATATTTCTGTACTGTAAGATAAATCTATGTTACTGCAACTATTATTTCTTAATACGGTGAGGGTTTCGGAGAAGTCAAATTCATTTAAGGTGATGCCAATACCCGAATTTTTGATTTCAAACAAGACAGTGTCTCCTACATTGAATGTGTTGCCGTCCCAGCGTAGTCCATTGCTAACTGGAAAAGCCAATGTTACAAAAAGACGGTTGTTTTCGTTGCGTACTACATTAAACCGATTGCCACGCACCGACCAAATAGAATCCAGTGCCCATGTTTCCGTGGGTAAGTTTCGCTTAAAACGCTCTAAACGGTAAGCAACTTCTCCGTTTACATCTATGAATGAAGCACCTATTTGCTCTCTAAGCTGGAATGTCTGCG
The DNA here is from genome assembly GCA_964480455.1 of uncultured Cytophagaceae bacterium. Lineage (GTDB taxonomy): Bacteria > Bacteroidota > Bacteroidia > Cytophagales > Microscillaceae > JAABSX01. The sequence goes on along the minus strand of CAYZQI010000010.1, from coordinate 2,080 downwards.
TATTGGGAGCTTCTGAAATAGAATAATTGGTGATTTCTACCTGATAGTCTATGAATCGCCCAACCTCAATAGGGTAGTAGTCAAGCCCAAGCACACTCAAATCAGCTTCTACATTAGACTGACACCCCAGCAAGGCATAAAAAACAACAAGCCCACAGCCAAAATTTTTAAGCAGTAAGTAATGAATTTTCATAGATTTAGGGGTGAGTATATATTTATTGATGGTGATGTGCTTGTGCATATCTAACGTATGTATTATTAACCATAAAATACTGGTATGTAGCTATTTGTTTTAGTTGATAAAATTTATAATTATTTAGGCTTCTATTTTGATTACTTCTTGCCCACTTACAAAACCCCAAGCAAAATCATCTGGTTCGCAAACCAAAGATACTTCTTGCCCTATTTGTAAACTCAAAAACATAGATTCAGGCACCTGTATGCCTTGTAACCCTTCTCTTTCGTAATAGTGCCGTTCACTTTTGCCATTGCGCATCAATGAATAGGCTTCTCGCACTTCCATATCAAACCAAAACTCATCTATTTCGTTTTTTTTTTCTATTACTATTTTTTTTGTTTTTTTGGTAATGACTCCCGTAAGCACATAGGGCTTATTTTTTGTGAATATCTCAAAAATCTCTGAACCAAATACTAAATAATCTATCAAAAATGCAGCTATCCATATCAAGAAAATAAGATTTAGATTGCCACCAAAATACAAGCCTACCAAGATACCTATTGCAACCCCTCCACCTAAGATTGCTAAATGAGGAATGAGCCGCTCTCCTTTGAAATCAAACATAAGTTTTTGATACACCAATTTCCAATCAATCATAACTTTTGTCGCAAAAAGACATAGAGTTTGTTTATGCATGTTAGTTTTATCGTTCTAAGATAAGTAAAAGCACTTAATCAAAAAACACTTCAAGGTATAAAACAAGTGCATTGCAAAATACAAAAATCGTAAATTATTGATAAAGAGTTAGTTATGAGTATCAAATAATTTGCTTTTTTTTACCCGTAGCACTTCCAAAAACAAAAAAACGAAGCTGAGAGGCTTTTATTCCCTTCGCTTCGTTGTTTTTTGGCAAATAAGCTATGCGTGTTTAGAATGCATAACCAATTCTGATGAGGTTATTGGCATTAATGCCTAAGTTAAATTCGCTTCCTCCCTCAGTGGTGCTTTGTATTACACCATTTTCAAGAACTTCTACCTGTTTGAAGGAGCGTGCCAAAGCACTCAAGCCCAACTCTGCACCCATGTAGAAGTTTTTGGCCAAGTACAAATCAGCACCCAAAACCACCATGCCACCATATTGAAAAAAGCCTGGCGCACCTGCATTGTTGCTCAAATTGCTTACGCCTCTTATTTCGGTTACGGTGCCTCCCAGCGTTTCTTCTTCATTGTATCCTTGCGACTCAAACTGCAGCTCAAAGCCCCAATAAGGTGATAGCCGTCTTGTGCCAGGGAAGTGAAATTCTAAACCAGCTTTTACGCCCACACCAAAGCCATTTCTGGATAAAGAATCTGTGGGGCTTTCATTCTGATAATTGAGTTTCAAGCCTGCACGCAAGGCAAGGTTATAATCAATAAAATAACGTACTCTGAGGTTTTCTATAGAGAGGGGTGTGAGGTTGAAAGGAGAGAATTGGTACTCTACCGAGAACATTCCGTAATCAGGCTTTAAGTAGTCTTCTTCTTCTCCACCCTCTTCTTGGGCATAGGCTATTGAGAAAAGACTCAGCCAAAAAGTAGCTGCCGTAGTTAATAAGATTTTTTTAATCATGATAAAAAGGTTTGAATTAAAAATTTGTTTTCAATTAAGCAAAAAGACAAAAAGAGTGCCATCTATCATCTCTAAAAATGAAGCACTGCTTGTCTGTTGTGTAGCCTAATGGGTGGGTTCAATTGTTTATCTTTACTGTTTTTTATGTTATCTTGGCAATTAAATGTTATTTTTGTTAAAATTCTACAGCATCAATGCTCGCAAAGATGAATGATAAATTATTTTTAAAACTTTAAAAATGACACTTACACAATTAGAATACATCATAGCTCTAGACACTCATAGGCATTTTG
>CAYZQI010000009.1:0-57464 GCA_964480455.1 uncultured Cytophagaceae bacterium | reverse complement strand
AAACAATAAAAGTATTTTGTGGGCAAATTTTGTGTTTCCAAATCTTTTTGCTTTTTTGGGTGCAGTAATCATCATAAACAAGATTTAATTATGAATATTTTAGAAAAATTTAGATTAGACGGACAAGTTGCCATCATCACAGGTGCCAGCAAAGGAATAGGAGAAGCCATTGCTAGGGGCTTAGGGCAGGCAGGCGCAAAGGTGGTACTTTCTAGCCGCAAACAAGAAGCAGTAGAAGAAGTGGCTACCAAGTTTAGAGAAGAAGGAATAGACGCCCTTGCCGTAGCCGCCCACAATGGCGACAAGGCACAACTCCAAAACTTGGTAAACAAAACCCTCGAGGCGTATGGGCGCATAGACATCATCATCAATAATGCCGCCACTAACCCTGCCTTCGGCCCTGTGGTGAATACCGAAGACAGTGCTTTTGATAAAATCATAGAGGTAAATCTTAAAGGTATGTTTATGCTTGGCAAAATCGCTTATCCTGAGTTGAGAAAAAATCGTGGACGTGTAGTAAATATTAGCAGTGTGGCAGGCATTCGCCCCGACCACCGCACAGGGATTTATAGTGTGAGCAAATCAGCAGCCATTTCGCTCACCCAAGTAATGGCAAGAGACTGGGGTAAAGACGGCATTCGCGTCAATGCCATTTGTCCAGGGCTTATTCGAACCAAAATGAGCGAAGCCCTCTGGACAGATGAGCGAGTGCTCAACTCTGTATTGCCTATGATTCCGATGAAGCGCATTGCTGAACCCGAGGAAATGGCAGGGCTGGCTTTGTTTTTGGCTTCAGAGGCTTCTTCTTACTGCACAGGTGGTATCTATGTGGCTGATGGAGGGCTGATTATCTAGGAAAATAATTTGATGAATACACTTTTTGCTTGTGATATTTCGCAAAAAAGTCCCTCTGTGTTCTATGATACTATGTGGTTTTTAAGTAAAAGGCATAAAATAATTTTGATAATTTTAGTTCATAAGTTATTGATAGTGAGTGAACTAGCAATTCATAATTAAAAATTCATAATTTACTAATTTTATGAAATATCAATTGTTTAGACTAAAACAAGCAAAAAGTGTATTGTTTTTAGACTGTATTGAGCAGATAACAAAAATCTTTCTCATAAGCAATGATACCCGCCTGAGTGTAGGCAAGCTGTGTTTCGGTAGTCAGCAGACTACACTGCATTTCAGCCACTACAGCAAAGTTGTCAGAGCTTCTTACCTTAAGCACATCATCACTGGCTTCAAACATCAGACCCTTTTGTGCATTTTGCGGCTTAAAAGCAAAATGACTGAGTGCGTGTGTTGTCTGTCCACTCCATTGCATTTGCAGATTTTGGATAGAAAAATATTCATACTTCAAGGTAGTTTCGCCTTTTAGCTGCTCCTCAAATACTGCCAACCCTACGTTGCCTGCTATCTCGACTGTTTTCAGGGTTTTGGAAGTGCGCACCGAAGAAAGTGTATGCCCTGAGGCATAGTAGAGGTATTGCACTCCTCCTACATTTTGAAGAAAGCCATTAAATACATCAAAACCTTGCGTAAATACTGGAGTTTGCTCTATATGTATCTGATTACCAATCACTTGGTCTAGGTGTAAGTAGCGCATATAGCCATCATCTAGCATTACCAAGATATTACCAATCACAAAATATTGCGCTTCGCTACTGGCATTAAAATTACTGATGGGTTCAAATTGTGTTGCTTCTTTCCAAACAAAAAGCTGATTTGCTTTGAGCATAAAAAAGTGCTGATTGCCTACAAAATATTTTACCTCAGCTTGTGTAGCTGTAGCTTTTGAGAAAGATTGTTTCAGTTTGGTATAGCCTTGGTTGCTTACATCAAAGAGCATAATTTTTTGATTGGTAGCGATATAGCCTTGTGTAGCTGTAAAATGTGCCTGCTGGATAAACTCGTTTGTTTGTAGCTGATAGACTTCTTGGTATTTGAGTGTAGTGTTGATAAGGGTAGGAGTCTGAACTGTAGGAGCTAGGGTAACGGTTTGTACTACTTTATCTACTGAAAGCAAGAAACGCTCTCCTTCTAAAAAAATCCTTTCAAATTGATTTTGTAAATAGCTATCCTGAATCGGTGTGTAGCACTTTGGAATAATAAGCTGGGGGTCTTGAGCAAAAACGGGCAGCTTGCGTACCATACGTTCTGCCATGGCTTTGTATTGCTTGTGTATGCCTCTGAAGGGGTGTAAGTGTGTAAACAAGCTAAAAATCAAAATCGCCAATGCAAAGTAATCGCTCTCTTGCGATACCTTACCTTGATAGAGATAATCTCTGATTTCGTCGAGTAGCAGTCCCCAGTGTGAGTGCACGGGTGTTTCGTAAGCGTCCACATCTAAAAATTTGACTTCTCCTTGTGGGGTCATCATAATATTCAGACCGCTCAGGTCTCCAATGATAATCTGCTGCTGATGCGCTGAGGCTACTGCTTTGATGAGTTTTCGGGCAATGGCTGTTTTTTGTGCATTATCAATCTGATGGCTTGCACAAAAGTTTTTACTAAAAAAAGCGGAAAGTGGCAAAAAATCAGCCACGAGGTACTCCATAGTAAAGCCTAAAATTGCTTTTTGGCTTTTGTTATCATAGATTAGCTCCAGGGGCTTTACAAAAAAACGGCTGTCTAATACACTCAAGGCATCTTTTTGTGCCTTGCTCATGTGCTGGTAGTTACTATTGAGGTAAATCTTGGCTACCTGCTGAGGGAGTTCGGGAATAGTAAGTATTTTACCTTCACCCCCACGTTTTATTTCGTGCCGGTCTAGCAAGGTAATTTTTTTCCCACTTTCGGTGATGGCTTTCATAGTATTTTGTGTTGATTGTTTGCTTCACTTCTTTCTCTCAGATACGAAATAGAGAAAGTTTGTTTGCACAAAGCTTGTTTCATTGCATAGCCAAACTACGCAGTTTTGGGCATTAGCCTCTGAGTTTATCCAACAAAGTACTTAGTGCCTCTGCCTCGCCTTCATTGAGCCTATGAATACTTTCGTAAAATTGGGTCATGTGCTGGTCTATTTCTCCTAAAAGGCGAAGCCCCTCCTCTGTAATCCAAATATCAACTTTGCGGCGGTCATCTTTGCAAGATTTTCGCTCTACCAGACCCTTATTTTTGAGTTTATCTACTAGCCTAGAGGCATTGGACATACGGTCAAGCATACGGCTTTGAATATCATTGAGCATTACTTTATTGGGAAAACTACCCCGTAAAATCCGCAAAACATTGTATTGCTGCACAGTAAGGTCGTAAGTTTTCAAAAACTGATTATTGAAGTTATGCAACCAATTACCTGTAAACAACACATTCACCATCACTTTTTCGTACACATCTTTGAACTGTTTTTGATTAATCTCCTCTTCTATTTTCATGCTTCAATATTTAAAAAGTGTATATACTCTAGTTGTTTAAACAATATATACAAGTAAATCTATTTACCTAATTTTTGTTTTTTTGTTGTAGATTTTAAGCTATTATTCTAGTTTTGTTGAACTTATCAAATAAAAAAAATCTTGAAAATCGATTTAAGTGTCATTGTACCTAGTTACAACGGTGCTGCAAAGCTACCTAATATTCTTGAAGCCCTACAGCAGCAAACCGACCAAGATTTTGAACTCGTCATTGTAGTTGATGGTTCAACAGACCATAGTGAAGCGGTATTGACCCAATACAGTAAAAATTTTCAATATATCAAAATCATTTACCAACCTAACGGAGGGCGTTCAGTAAGTCGCAACAGAGGTGTAGAAGAGGCAAATGGTAATTATTTGTTATTTTTTGATGATGATATGCGTCCCGTCCCAAGTGCAATAGCCCAGCACAAAGCACACATCACGCAGCACCCTAGGGCGATTTTGGTGGGTGCACAAATAGAGGACTGGAAAGTTCTCCAAAATGATGTTCAACACTACAAAGGCTTTTTGAGTAGGAAATGGAGCAGTCAGACTTACCAACCTGACAGACAAGGCAGGCTCGGTAGGGATTCAATTTACCTTACAGCCGCACATTTTTCAATAGCTAAAGCAGTTTTTGAGCAGTTAGGTAAGTTTGATGAAAACCTAACTGATTCAGAAGACTTTGACCTTGCGGTGAGGGCAGTAAAAGCGGGTATTCCTATCTATTTTCGCCCTGATATTGTGGCATGGCATGACGATTTTATTACTTGCCAAAGTTATATCAAAAGGCAGAGAGAATACCTTGCCTCGCACCAAAAGCTAAGAAAGCTCAAGCCTGAATTATACAAAGATTTTCCACAACATTTGCCTGCACCGCTCACTTTTCCTAAAAAACAAGTCTATCAATTTTTTGCAAAGCCTTACTGGGTGCGCACCATTGATGGGCAAAATTGGCTCAAATACCTTCCCAAAGCCATTCGCTACCGTGTGTATGATTGGGTCATTACTGGTTTGGGTGTACATTTTAAAGAGCGAAATATTTGAATTAGACCTTCATTTACTTTACTTTTAATGCCGATAATCAGCTTCTTAACTTAAAAAAATAAATCTATGACTACTCACTTATACACAGACCAACTAGGGAGGCAAATTGAAATCTCTGAGAAGCCTCAAAGAATTATCTCACTTGTACCCTCTCAGACAGAACTATTGGCTGGTTTAGGCTTAGAAAATGAATTGGTAGGCATTACCAAATTTTGTATCCACCCAAAAGCTGTTTACGAAAGCAAAACCAAAATAGGAGGCACTAAAAATTTCAACTTTGAACGCATAGACGTTCTCCAGCCCGACCTCATCATTGCCAACAAAGAAGAAAATTACCAAGAAGGAATTACGCAATTAGCCCAAAAATACCCAGTTTGGATAAGCGACATCAATAATTTAGACAATGCCCTCCAAATGATTCAGTTGCTAGGGCAAGTCAATCAATGTCAAGAAAAAGCCAACCGAATGGCGCAGGAGATAGCCACACGCTTTGAAGATTTTACAGCTTGGAAGCAGTATTTTCTACCCAAGCCTATTAGAGTAGCTTATTTTATTTGGCGTAAGCCTTATATGGTGGCAAGCAATGGCACTTTTATAGATGAAATGCTTAAAATAGCAGGCTACGAAAATGTATTCGGACACCTGAGCCGCTACCCTGAAATAAGCCCTGAAATGCTCCAAGAGGCCAATCCTGATTGGATATTCCTTTCTTCTGAGCCTTATCCATTCAAAGCAGACAAGCATTTTAAAGAGTTTGCATCAATCTGCCCTCAGGCAGGAACAAAAATCATAGATGGAGAGCTTTTTTCTTGGTATGGCAGCCGCTTGCTTTACAGCCCTACCTATTTTCAGCAACTACTTCGCAGTATTTGGGGTGATGAGCGTATGGCTTAATGAATGTTCAATTTGTACCACTAAAATTGAAATACTCATAGACAACTGGGAAATTATAATGATTTCTTAGCGTTCAAAAAGCCAATATTGATGGTTGGCAAGTTTATAATTGCTAACTTTGCGTGCTAAAAATCATACCTAAAATCGTGAATACTTTTAAAAAAAATCTTTCTCCTTCTGAGGGGCTTCTTTCCAATCTCAAAGCTACTATTTCTTTAAGTTATCCAATCGTGATTGCACAAATAGGCATTGTGGCTATGGGCGTAACCGATACGCTCATGGTAGGCAACCTTGGCGAAGCTGCACTTGCCGCTTCGGGCATTGCCAATGCCATATTCTTTTTTGTGAGTGTGCTGGGTATAGGGGTGCTTTCGATTGTGCCACCTTTGGTAGCAAGTGCTAAAAGTCGTTTAGATTTTGAGAAATGCAGTACCCTCCTGAGTAGTAGTTTGCAAGTGGCTACTGGGGTAGCTTTGCTGAGTATGTTGATAGTTTTGCTGATGAGTTTTCAGTTTGCTTGGTTTAAGCAAACCCAAGAGGTTGAGGTGCTTACTATTCCCTACTTACAAATATTGGCGGTTTCAGTGATTCCTTTGTCACTTTTTTTGGCAGCCAAGGGTTATACAGATGGTTTGTCCATTACCAAACCAGCCATGTATGTCAATTTCATTTGCTTTTTTTTGAATATTATCTTCAATTGGGTACTTATTTATGGCAAGTTAGGATTTCCTTCACTTGGCTTGAATGGGGCAGGGATTGCTACACTCCTCTCGCGTGTATTGATGGCTTTAGGGGTGATTTTGTTCATTGTCTATTCAGGTAAAATTAAGAGAACATTGCCACAGTTTTCACTCTGGAATCTCTCTTTGATAGATACAAGAAAAATTTTAAAGCTAGGTCTGCCTGCTGGTATGCAGTATGTTTTTGAAGTAGGTGCTTTTGCAGGTGCTTCAGTGATGATAGGGTGGCTTGGTACTTCGCAGCTTGCCGCCCATCAGATAGCCATTAACCTCGCTTCTATTACGTATATGATTGCTATGGGCTTTTCGGCAGCGGCTTCCATACGTGTAGGCAATGCACTAGGGGGAGAGCAGTTTACTCAAATTCGCAGCAATGGCAGTGCAGCATTTTTACTTACTGTTGTTTTTATGGCCTTGAGTTGCTTTTTATTCATCAACTTTAGTGGAGAGTTTGTGCATCTTTACATCAAAGAGGGCGAAGTAGTAGAGATAGCTGCAAGCCTCTTGGTGATTGCAGGCTTTTTTCAGTTATCAGATGGCTTGCAATGCGTGGCCTTAGGAGCATTGAGAGGCTTAGAAGATGTCAATATTCCTACTATTTTCACTCTTATTGCCTATTGGGCGGTAGGTTTACCCTTAGGCTATGTCTTGGCTTTTCATGCAGGGTTAGGCGTGCAAGGCGTTTGGTTAGGCTTGTCGGCAGGACTTACTGTCTCGGCGATATTGCTTACCTATCGTTTTTATTACTTAGTAGCAAAGCGTCATCACAAGCAAGCAACACACAGTGAAGCTTTGGTGGACGCATCTACCCAACTGCGTACACCCTAGCAAGTAACAGAGGTAATTAGTCAAAAGATAAAAAGTTTTGCAAAGTAGTCAAATAGCATTTTCAGTAAATTGATATTCTTTATTTACCCAAATGGCTATTTAGTAAATGTATCTTTTTATGCATAAAATTTGGTTTTATCATTTTTTATAAATAAATTGGTACATTATATAACTTTTTAAATTTTAGTTCCTATGCATAAGATTCGCTCCGTAACCGACTATATGGTCAAAAAACCAATTACCTTCAACTCTGAGCAGAGCATTGATGATGCCATTCGGGTTTTGCTACGCAATAAAATCTCTGGTGGCCCCGTGGTCAATGAAGCAGGTGAAATGGTAGGGGTCATTTCTGAAAAAGACTGCCTCAACGTAATGGTAGATAGTATTTACCACAACCTGCCCTCGGGCAAAGTAAAAGACTACATGAGCAAAAAAGTAGAAACTATCTCTGATAGAAGTGCGATTGTAGAGGTAGCAAGCAAATTCCTTAGTACGCACTTTAAGCGCTTTCCTGTTGTGAATGAGCAAGGCAAGCTAGTAGGGCAAATTAGCCGTGCTGACGTGCTTCGTGCCGTAAAAGACCTTCAAGGCTCTACTTGGCAAGAGGTAGTAGAGCGTACTGCGAATGACCATACAGTAGTGAAAGAAAACTACAAAGATACACGTTCAAAAACTATCACTACCACTTAGGGCGTAATAAATTAAGTGTTTACTACTCAATTGACAATAGATTCATCTACTGTCAGTTGAGTCTTGGATACAATAGATATGACATATTGAGGTTTTTTTGACAGAAGTACTTTTAATTGCTTCATCATTCTGTTTAATTTTGCTATTTTGTAATATATAATAGCAAAACCCAAAACAAAAAAAGATGCAAGGTTGCTTATTTTTCCTGAAAATTATTTCATTCAAACACGCTTTCAGCTTTTTGTTGCTGTGTCTTTTTTTGCTACCCTGTGCCATAGCTCAGCAACCTACTTCGGCTTGGAAAACCCTCGCCAAGGTCAAAATGCAAACACGCCAAGAAAAAGGTTATAGTATAGAGTACCCTATGTTTTCGGAGGAAGTCAAAAAACTCAACCAGCAAACTATTGTACTTAAAGGATATATTTTGCCACTTGACCTAGAAAAGCCCAAACAGTTTATTTTCTCTCAATTTCCATACAATGCTTGCTTTTTTTGTGGGGCAGCAGGTCCCGAAACCGTGATGCAAGTCTATTCAAAAACTCAAGTCAACTATTCTGACAAACCTATCTGGATAAAAGGCAAACTAAAAATCAATGAAAAAGACCCCAATCAACTGATGTATGTACTAGAAGAAGCGGTGCAAGTAGCAAATTGAGGTGATGACAATGGTTCAAAGAATATTAATCTCAGGCTGAAGTCTGATTTGGTATTTTTCAAATATACTTTCCTGAATCTTTTTGGAGAGTGCCAAAATATCACTTCCTGTAGCATTGCCAAGATTGACCAATACCAAAGCTTGTTGATGGTGTACGCCTGCCTGTCCCTCACTTTTGCCTTTCCAGCCTGCCTGCTCTATGAGCCAAGCAGCGGGCAGCTTGAGTTCCATGGGGCTGAGATAATAAGAGGGCATGTCAGGGTAAGTTTGTATCAATTTTCGGAATTGAGTGGTGTAAATTGTAGGATTTTTAAAAAAACTACCTCCATTACCTATTTTGGCAGGGTCGGGGAGTTTGCTTTGCCGTATCTCACATACGGCCTGGCTGATGGCTTGTATATTTAATTGGGTGATACCTTTTTGCCTAAGTATTTTTTGAATAGCTCCATATTCTATGTAAAAAGTGTTTGGGTGCTTCTCCAATCGGAAAGTAACTGAAGTGATAATGAATTGATTTTTAAGTGTATGTTTAAAAATGCTTTCTCTGTAGCCAAACTTGCAGGCAGCATTGTCAAATATTTTCATGGTTTGGGTAGCTATTTCTAATGCTTCTACTTCTTCAATGGTATCTTTTACCTCTACCCCATAAGCCCCAATATTTTGCATAGGGGCTGCCCCCACAGTGCCAGGTATGAGTGATAGATTTTCAACTCCACCATAGTTATGCTCAAGGCAATACTCTACAAAGCCGTGCCACTGCTCGCCTGCACCTACTTTGAGCCAAACACTTTTTTCATCTTCATCTATCTTTTTGATGCCTTTGATACAGTTTAGAAGCACAGTGCCGCTGTAGTCTTGTGTGAAGAGTACATTACTACCCCCACCTAGCAGAAGCAGTTCTTGAGTTTTTTTTTGCTTGAGTAGCACTTGCAAGGCATTTATAGAATCAAATTTGCCAAAATAACGTGCTTCTACGTCTATGCCAAAAGTATTGAAAGGCTTGAGGGAAATATTTTCTTGTACCATGTCCAAATAATCTACAAGGTTATTTTATAAAACCTAAGGCACAAAAATAAATCAGAAAAAGAAATAATGTGCCAAGGGTACAGCATCTTAGCTTTGTTATGCTACCTTTTTTGGATTTCTTATGAAATTATTAGACTACTTGGTGTAGTAAAACCGCTTATTTGTAAATTAAAGTTTATTTCTTAAAAATAGACACGTTGCTATTTATAAATAATATGTTAACCAAATAAACGCAATAATTAATGAGAATCACATACTTATTTACATTATTTATCTTTCTATGGTCAAGTAGCGGTTTTTCGCAAGACGTACTCAAACTCAATGAAGAACCTAATACATACCCTCTGAAGGGTAAAAAAATAGCTGAGTATCAAGTCGATGATGGAAGCCTATACCAAGTATATATGAGCTGCCACAAAGATGGCAAAGCCATTAGATTTACTGAAGTAGAGTACAAGTATTTTGCAAAACTTGACCGAAGAGACTTAGAAACAATAAAAGTTTATACTATTGATGTAGCAAAACTTAAATCCGCAGAACACGGCTCAGAGATACAAGCAGTAGGAGAAAATGACTATTTTGGGAAAGGTGATTTTCATAAAATCGCCATCACTTGTGCGAGGTCTAGCAAAGCCATCAATACAAAATATGTGGATACTTACAGTGGAGAAGCATTCGATGAAAAGGATACTACTTACATGTTTATCTACTTTGAGAGTGAAGCACAAGCAAAACAAGCTTTTACTTCTTTTGGATTACTTCTAAGCGGAGGCGGTGAACGAAATGATTGTAATGATGAGCTTGATTAATTGATTCCAAAAGATGATGTCATTTTGGGATTATTTTCAGGTTAAATATTTTTAAAAACTACAAGGAAGTGTTTGTGCTAAGTGAACACTTCCCCAATCAAATCAACTTCTCTATTTCATACTCCAAACTGCCAATAACAAAAACAACCAGCCTGCTATCAATGCCACGCCTCCTATGGGTGTGATAGCACCTAGCCAACGCATATTGCTAAGTGATAAAGTTTAGAGTGAATCAGACTGGCTTAACCAATGAACTACCACTTTTAGATAAGTGCTGTTAGAGCTTACACCTAATATCTTTCATTGGTTTCAAGCAGCCAACTAAACACGTTCAAATGTTTTACTCCGTTTCTATTCTGGGTAAATCCATCAGTCGTAAGTAGAAATTTTGGATAGTTGTCATTAATTTTTTCTAATGACCCAAACTCACGTTCCTCAGTCTTTTCGTTGGTTATTTGCCAGGCTACTTGATAATATTCAATATCACCCGTTTTGGTTTTGCAGACGAAGTCAACCTCACTATCTCGGCTAGTGCCTGTCCAAATTTTATAACCCCTGCGTAATAGTTCCAAGTAAATTACATTTTCCAAAATATGCCCTCTGTCTGTTGTCCGTTCTTTTCCTACTAAAACATTCAGCAAACCAGTATCAACCAAGTAATATTTTTCTTGTGTAGCCAATTGTTTTTTACCTTTCAAATCAAAACGATTCACTTTATAAAACACAAAACTTGCTATCAGATATTCTAAGTATTTTTCAACAGTAGAATGGTGTATGCTCTGCCCGTCTTGTTTTAAGGTTTTAGAAATATTACTTGGCGAAAGTGGATTACCGATATTAGAAGCTACAAATTTTACAATGTTACCAAAGGCTCGTTTGTCATTTATTTGATGGCGTTGTGTAATGTCTTTCTCGACAATTGTATTGTAGATTGCATCTAGATATTCATATATTTTATCAAACCCACCTTCACGAAGTTCCACTCCTTTGGGCAGTGAAGTTTCGTTTACATAATCAAAAAATAAAGGTTCATAATTGAGATATTTGTTGCTGATATCAATAGTTCGTGCGATTAAATATTCCTTGAATGAAAAAGGTAAAATAGAAATTTCAATGTAGCGCCCACTCAATAATGTTGCTAATTCACTACTTAACAAAAATGCGTTTGAACCAGTGATGTAAACATCTATACTTTCAGTGGCAAAAAGTCCATCGACTAATTTTTCAAAGAGTGGAATATTCTGAACTTCGTCTAAAAACACATAATTAGGCTTATTCTTTTGTAACCTTTTCTTTATGTCAAAATAGATGTCGTCCCAATTCTTATTCAAATAATTTTCGGGTAACTCAAAATTGTAAAACTGAATTTGGCGTTTACCTACTTTAAGTCTGAACAATTGTTCTTGGTACAATTCTAACAGTGTGGACTTGCCTGACCTACGCAAACCGCTTACTACTTTTATGAGGTCTTTGTCTTTGTAAGATAGTAGTTTGTCAATATATTCTTTACGATTAATGAGGTTTGTCATAGGGCAAAGATAGTACAATAATTATCAAAACTTGTATTTTTTGCAAGTTTTGATAATTTAAAAGTTAATTTCCGTCATACTACCCAATCGTTTTGGTCTGTTCAAACGCACCAAAAAAAGTAAAATAATTTCGTCTTTTTAATTTCTAAATTATTGATAATGAGCTTATTAAAAACTCGCAACTTATAATTTCCCTAACTATTTCATACTCCAAACTGCCAATAACAAAAACAACCAGCCTGCTATCAATGCCACGCCTCCTATGGGTGTGATAGCACCTAGCCAACGCATATTGCTAAGTGCTAGGATATACAAAGAACCCGAAAAAATAAGCATACCCACCAAAAAGCCATAGCCTGAATACGCAAGCCATTTGCTCTGCACTTGCAAAGCCACTAAACCTACTATTAGTAAGGCAAAAGAATGATAAAACTGATAGCGTGAAGCCAACTCAAAAGTATCTGTACGCTGATTTGCTTCTAAAATACTGCGCAGAGCGTGTGCGCCAAATGCACCCAAAGCCACTGAAATCAGCCCTGAAAATGCACCCAACAGTAAAAATATTTTTGCCATAAAATTATTATTGTAAATTGCGTTGATTACTTCATTTTTTGAAAACTCAAATATACAAGATATGTATGATAACACCACAGCAATAGACAATACACTCACAAGACCGCTGCTTTCGCACAAGGCAATGTATGCCGCATTTGATGTCTATCCTACTGCCAAAGGTTCTTCTACACATATCTATCATTTTGCCCAAACACTCTTTGAGGCAATGAACGGAGGCTGGCTGCACGTACTCGGCTCGCCCAAACTCACGCCTTATCAGCAAGAAGAAAACCAAGTAGAGATTACTCGCTTTGTACCTGATATTCCTAATTTTTTGGAACGCACTGAGGCCTATCAAGCGCAGCTATTTGGGCTACTCCAAGAGCAAACTGACCTTGAAATCTGCCATTTTCGCGACCCTTGGAGTGGTTTGCCTATTTTGCTTAATAAAAAAAACACCCCTTATACCACTGTATTTGAAATCAACGGATTGCCTTCTATTGAACTGCCCTATCGCTATCCAAGGCTTACAGAAAGCACCTTAGACAAAATAAGGGCAGTAGAAAAATTCTGTTGGGAGCAGTCAGATTATTTGCTTGTGCCTTCTTACACCATCAAGGATAATTTGATACGAATGGGTGCTTCTGTGCAAAAGATAGCTGTCATTCAGAATGGGGCAGAAACGCCCGAAACCTTCGAGCCACTGCCCACACGCCCCGAAAGATATGTTCTTTATTTTGGTGCTTTGCAAGCATGGCAAGGGCTAGAAACCCTGCTCAAAGCTTTTACGCTTTTGAGAGATTATGAGAACCTCAAACTGCTCATTTGTTCATCTAACCGCCCAAAATTTGCCAAGTATTACCATAAATTGATTGAAAAACTAGGCTTACAAGAAAAAGTGGTTTGGCATTTTCAACTCTCAAAAAAAGAACTTTACCGCTGGGTGCGCGAAGCTACTATGACCGTAGCCCCCCTCAAAGAGTGTAGCCGCAACTTAGAGCAAGGCTGCTGCCCGCTCAAAGTGCTAGAGTCTATGGCAGTAGCCACACCTGTAGTAGCCTCAGACCTGCCCGCAGTCAGGGAGATTATTTCCTCTGAAGAACTTGGTATTTTGGTACGCCCCGACCGCCCCACAGAGCTAGCACGGCAGATTCGCCTTTTGCTGGCACACCCCGCACAACGCAAAGCAATGGGTGAAAAAGCAAGGCAACATATCTTAGCAAATTTTACTTGGGCGCAGCAAAGACAAGCCTTGAAAGATTTTTATGCACAAATTCTTGCAGTTTAGACCTGAAACTTGTACTTTGTGAAAATGAGGTCAAGCTATGGTGTTCTTGTTGTTTTCGAGTAGGTTTATCTAAGTACAAACAAAACAAAATAAAAATGCTTGCTTTTTTTAGACTGCTTTACTATTTTTTTCAACTTAGCAATGCTGAAAAATTTGTACTCATCAAGAGGCAAGTGAATGATAGCAAACCACCCGAAGTTTGGCTCTCATTTTTTAGTAAACTCCATCAAATTCATCTCCAACAAAGGGCTGCCCGTAAGTTTTTGACCTTGTGTTATAATGTAATCATTTTCTTTGAATTGGTGTATTGGTTTGTGGCGGTTTTGTATTTGACAGGGGCAGCAGATAACCGAGATTTTGGCTTTAAAATGAGTGAATATGTGATTTTGCTTGATTTTCCTGCCAAAATATTGCTGGGAGTATTTGTACTCTTGTTTTTTCTTAGAAAATGGATTACAACCTTAAAACTTCCCAATCATGTTGCTGCTTTCATTATTCCGCTATTGGTGATTTTAAAGGAGGAGGTAAGAGCAAAGAGCAGCATTGAACTTACTGCTAATTTAGGAGAAAGAACCCGTAGGCAAAACTATCAAGAAACAAAATACAATTATAAATCCTCAGTAGTATATCTTTCATTTTGGTTTTTATCTTATTTGTGGTTATTGAGTATTCCTCTAGCTATGTACTATTTTATTGTCTATGAGCCAAGTTTTTGGGGCATGAGTGGTAAAGACTTAGGAGTGTATGTGGTAGCTTTTCAGGTTACTTTTTTCATGTTATCTTCAATTTATATAGAAACATTTTCTCCTTCTTACCCACGCATCATTACCAAGATTTATCGTAATGAATGGCTTATTTTTAAAGTAAAACTTGCCGATAAATCTGTGGTGAGTTGTCAAATCGAGGAGATCTTGTATGAAATAAGAAGAAAGAAAAAAAATCCAAGAGGTAAAATAAAAGGCAAGAAAAAACACAAGTCAATAGAAAATTATGCACTAAAAGTAAAATTTCTTAGCAATAAATATACGCCAAAAGGAAACATTAGTACACCTACAAGCACGGAGGAAATACAGCTTTCTAATCCTTCTACAACTTACTACCCTATCAAAGAAAAGAGGAAACACAAAAACAAAGTACAATACCCTTCAGCTCCCGATTTAAAACAGTTCTTAAACATAGTAGGTAATGCTTACCGAAAAATAAAAAAAATAAACACTTAAACGCTCAAAAAAATGGCTGAACAATCAAAAAAAAATGTTTTTCAAAAATTTTATACTGCTACAACACTTTACAAAACTTTAGATGAGGAACAGAAAGCACTCATCAAAAATGGGCAACTAGACAAAGCACACAGCCCTCTCTATTGGGTAAGTTTCTTTAATAAAATTGCTACTTTTGATGAAGTGTCAGATCTGACACGCGGCAAATTAGGCACTTGGGCAGCAGCATTGATTTTTGTAGGAATATTCTTAAATACTATTGTAGCAGCTACTCTCTTGACTAATGAGCTTTACTTTCTTTATACCCTTTTGCAGATTATCTTGGCAGGAGCTATTCTGATAGGGCTTCTGATGCTTCCTTTTTATTTTTACCTTACTAACAAAGATGTACCTAATTATGTAAGAGAATTTGTGATGCCCTTGCTAGTCATTTTAAATGAAGAAATGGAGGCAGAAGAACTTTTACATCTCAAAATAGACCTGCGCCGCAAAGATAGACCAGACAACCAAACCAATATTCAGCGCAACTATGAGCTCAAAGACAAATCTAACTTCAAACGTGTAATGCTTATCGTGGTGCTGTTACTACTATGCTCACTTATTTTAGGAGTTTATATAGATGAGGTACTGTTCATACTTGTAGGGTTTTTTGGTTTGTTTATCAGTGTGTTTGTATTTGCTATTGGAATAGATTCAGGTGCAAAATATCCCCGAATCGTACAAACCACCCATCTCTTCCCTTGGCTCTCAATAAAAGGGCTACTAAGTGATGGCACACGGCTAGATATTCAGATAATAGACACCGTCAATAAATTTAAAATCACACGCAAGCGCAGAGGAAGCAGTGGTAAAACTAAGATTAAAACAAAAATTAAGTACAAAATCAGAACTGATTTTAATGTGCGGCTTGCGCTCAAAATGCGTGAATATGAACTCCAAAATCAACTACACAATCTTAGAAATGCGGCAGGTGCAAAATACAAGCACAAAAGCACTGAAAGGCGTGAGGTCGTGAAGATAAACGCCCGTCAAAAATCAAAAGACATCAACCAAATCCCTGATATTCAAGCATTTTTAGCGCATATAGCCAAAGCATATCAGCAATTTATTATCAGAGAAGATGAAAGTACAACACCTCCAAAATAAATGTTTAAATACCTTTTTGTTTAATACCTAAAATTAAAGTAGCATGCAGCAATACCAAAAAATCTTCCTCCTATTCGCATTTTTTCTTTTTACTTGTGCCACTTGTGGTCAAAAAAAGGTAGCAGAGCAAGCAAAAGAAACCAAGGAAAGTCCTGAAGCACAAAGGAAAAAGTTAATCCAACAAAAATTTGCAAAAAAATGGATTATCAAAAAACATTATCACCCAGGCTCAATCGACGAGGGCGATACAGCACCCGAGGGAGAGTACATACACCTTAAAACTGACGGAACTTATGAAATGAACACCTATGGTTACAAAGAAACAGGTACCTGGGAAATCCCTACGCCACGCCCGCAACGCTACGAAGCAATGGGTATGAATATGCCCCTGCAAGAAGAGGAAGAACTACTTGAGCTGACACCCAAAAAAACTGGTGTAAGGCAAGAAAGGACGTACATCTTGAAAATAGAAGGGAATAAACTGATGCTTATTGCTACATTTGACCCCACTAGCCTTGAAGCGGCGGTAGAATAGTGTATAAATCATTTTGATATTTCTACATCAAGAAAACCCACCACTACCATAGATAGCCGATTAGGTACAATGATAAGGAGAAATGGAGATTTTTTTGGGTTTATCACTTTTTTAACACGCTAATTAAAATGCAAGCTATGGTTTATCGTAAAATGTTACCTAATTTTCATTAAAATTAAATTAAATACTAACCCTTCTTTTTATATGAAAAATTTTTTATACCTTTTATTTTGTTTTGTTTGGTGCTATTCTAATGTGTCTTCTCAAGATAAGCAAGGCTACCAGACACCTCCCGAGCCCCTAGCAAGCTTGGTGAACGCGCCCAATACGCCTGGCGTAAGCCTCAATACCAAAGGAGATGTAATGCTACTGCTTCATCGCTCAGGCTATCCTTCGGTAGAAGAACTGGCACAGCCCGAGCTGCGTATAGCTGGCTATCGCATCAATCCACAAACCAATGGCTCTAGCCGAGGCATTAGTTATGACAAATTGGTGTTCAAAAATCTCTCTACTCAGAAAGAAACATCTGTAGCCGGCCTACCTGCTAACCCTAGCATTGCCTCGGTACGCTGGTCGCCTGATGGGCAAAAGATTGCCCTCTTGCTCAATGAAAAAACAGGTATCTCGCTATGGTATGCCGAAGTAAGCACTGGCAAAGCACAGCGTCTTACACCACCCATCATCAATGATGCACTGAGTGGCGCAGCTTTTACCTGGCTTGCCGATAACCAAACCATTCTCTACAAAGCCATTAACGAAAACAGAGGAGAGGCACCTAAACAGTCCTTGATGCCTGAGAGACCCGTAGTACAAGAAAATCTAGGTAGGAAAGCGGCCGTAAGAACTTACCAAGACTTGCTCAAAAATCAATATGATGAGGCTCTTTTTGATTACTATGGAATGGCACAAATCTATAAAACTGACCTAAAAGGCAATGCACAGAAGCTCAACAAAGCTGCCATGATTCTTGGTATGTCGCCTTCGCCTGATGGTAATTATTTGATGGTAAACTATCTTAAAAAACCTTATTCTTATCTTGTACCTGCCTCACGCTTCCCAATGGTTTATGAAATCTGGGACAAGGAAGGGCGGGTGGTGCGTACCCTCGCCGAGATTCCTCTCTCAGACAACATACCCAAAGGTTTTGATGCCACTAGAAAAGGGGCAAGAAACTTCGATTGGCGTGCCGATGTACCTGCTACAATCTACTGGGTAGAGGCGCAAGATGAGGGAGACCCTGCCAAGGTTGTAGCCGTGCGCGACCAACTTTTCTACCTCAAAGCTCCTTTTCAAGGTGAAAAAATAACAAGCCTTACTTTCAAACTCCGATTTGGAGGCATACAATGGGGCAATGATAATCTTGCCATGGCTACAGAATACTGGCGTGCCACACGACAGATTATCACTAGTCAATTCATTCCCGAGAAATCAACAGAGAAAAAAACAGTTTTCGACCGCTCCTATGAAGATAGATACAACAACCCAGGTAGCTTCCTGACAGAAGAAAACCAGTACGGGCAATCTGTGCTTAAAATTGCTAGCAATGGCAAAACGCTCTACCTCACAGGGCAAGGGGCATCGCCCGAAGGCGATAGACCATTTGTAGATGAGTTTGATTTGGCTACTAAAAAAACTAAACGCTGGTGGCGTTCCGAAGCTCCTTACTACGAGTCGCCAGTAAAAGTGCTTGACTATAAGAAAAAGCAATTCATCACACGTAGAGAGTCGAGAACCGAAACGCCTAACTATTACATCAGAACCGTCGGAAGCAATAAACTCACAGCCATTACCAATTTTGAAAATCCTTATAAAGCATTGGAAGGCATAGAAAAGCAAGTCATTAACTTCAAACGCAATGATGGCGTGGACTTATCGGGAAATCTCTACTTACCCAAAGACTACAAAAAAACAGATGGACCTCTGCCAGTATTTATGTGGGCCTATCCGCGCGAGTACAAGAGCAAGGCAGCCGCAGGACAGGTAAGTGGCTCGCCATATCAGTTCATTCGCCTAAGTTGGGCAACGCCTATCTACTGGGTAACACGTGGATATGCTGTCTTTGATGCAGTAAGTATGCCCATCATTGGCGAGGGCGACAAAGAACCCAACGATACTTTTGTGAAACAACTCGTAGCCAATGCAGAAGCCGCCATTGATGTATTGGATAAAATGGGTGTGGGCGACCGCAATAGAGTAGGTGTAGGTGGGCATTCTTACGGTGCCTTCATGACAGCTAACTTGCTGGCTCATTGCGACTTATTCGCTGCAGGTATTGCCCGAAGCGGAGCTTACAACCGCACCCTAACTCCTTTTGGCTTTCAGGCAGAGGAGCGTAGCTACTGGGACGCCCCCAACATCTACAATACTATGTCGCCATTTATGAACGCCGACAAGGTGAATGAGCCGCTGCTACTTGTTCATGGCATTGCAGACAATAATTCAGGTACTTTTCCTATTCAAAGTGAGCGTTTTTATGCTGCGCTGAAAGGTATGGGAGCTACTACACGCCTCGTGATGCTACCCCACGAAAGCCACGGCTACCAAGGTAAAGAATCTGTCTTGCATATGCTTTGGGAAATGGATAATTGGTTAGAAACCTATGTAAAAAACCGTAAAGTATCTACCGACAAAGGCAAGGTTGAGCCTAATGATAAATAAAGTGTACTAAAAGGTGAGAGATAATTTATGAGATAGGTATTACACAGGGTGTAAGTCAAATTGACTCCTTATGCCCTCTCTTAAGAAGAAAGAAGGGGTGAGGTGGCCTAAAAGGGGAAATTTGACTTGCACCCGTATTATAGGTTAATGTACTTACAAATCTTTTGAAAAATACAGAAACCCCTAAATGGCTAGTGTGGCTCATTTAGGGGTTTTTATTTTGACGGGCAAGTTTTTCAAAGATGTTTATCTAAGAATATACAGCTTGCCATAGCCATTTTTGAACGCTTTGTCGCCTGCTGTGGCGCGCGCCTTGAAATTATTTTGCGTATTGCCCATCATCACCCTGTAGAGATAGACCCCATTGGCAAGCACATCTCCAAACTCATCTCTCCCGTCCCAAGCATATTCTGTAAGGTTGTTGCCAATACGTATAGGACCAATTTCATCTTGAGTAATCTCTCTGACTACCTTGCCCGAAACAGTCATGATTTGGATTTTCATCTCGGCAGGTACTTCGCTTCCCGTGAGCGTAAATACAAAGCGGGCACTAGTAGAAAATGGGTTAGGGTAGGGGTAGAAATGAGTAATACTCGATTCATTTACGACCTCAAAATTGATGGTGTAGGGCTCAGTACCCGCACGGTTATCGGCAGCATCGCGCCCTTGTACCCTGATAGTGTGTATGCCGTCTTGTAGCCGCTCAGGCTGGTAGTCGACTTTGAGTACGCCATTCTCAAAAGACCAGCTTAGATTATTTTGAGCTAAATCTATCTCCTCAAAACCACAGCCCTCGCAAGGCTTTTTGAGAGAAAAGGTGATTTTGGAAGGATCGCTGGTATCCAAAAATTGATTTTCATCGCGTACTGTGATACCAATTAATGGTTCAGGAGAGACAATCTCACCATCTAATATACGTCTGCCATCAAAAGCCACTTCTAAGACAGGGTTGATATTATCATTATTGACTAGAAAAGGAATGGAAATCGTATTGTTCTCATAGAAAGCCTCTGGCACAATGCGTGGGTTTACAAAGACAATCAATTGATTTTCACCAACCAGCCCTAACGTAGAGATAGTATCCCTAAACTGGGTGATGTCTCTTGGTGCAGGTGCTTTGATATTGAAAGTTTTGATGAGTTGGCTATTGAGCGTAACATTCACCTGTAGTGAGTCGCTATCAAACTCTAAGCTACTGATATTTCTGAACACAAAGTTAAGTGGAATTAACTCTCCCTCAGTCTTAGGTAAGATTTGATAGGCATTAAAACCAGCCGCTTCTACATCTATTAGCCCTTCTGGCACACCGTCATAAATCACAATCCATTGCTTGAGTTGTGGGGGAGTGCGTTTGGCATCATCTCTGACTTTGAGCTTGAGCCTCAGGTAAGGGTACTGCTCGGGGTCTATGTCTGCAAGGCTTCTTACGGGTTCGGTGATATTTTCTATCAAGGGTGCTGGGCTTTCTTGGTTTTGTAAAGTAACACCATACAAATCCAGTTGGTGGGAATCTTCTTCTTCGGTATCTATCTGATGAATAATCTCTTTCCAGTTTTGTGCTGGGCCAATAAGGGTAGAAACTATTTCGCCTTCATTGCTCAATACTGCAATGGCGGGGTTAATCTGAATTTCGCTACTGAGCGGGTCTGAAAAAGCAATGGCTTCTACTGCCTCACCAGAGGTGTAGCCTTTTTTGCCAAAAATGACATAGGGCTGTCCTGTCGCTAGGGTATTAAAAAGATTAGGGTTTCCTCCAAGTATTTGAAGCACTGCTTTCTGCTCAGGAGTCCAAGTGCTGAAATTGACAGTACCGATGGTAAACAGCAAAATAAAATCGTCTTCTGCTGCTTGGTCGATGTAATTAGCCAATCTATTGTTTTGTAGGGCAGTATTACTGAAGAACAAGCCAAGATTATCTCTGCCACAGCGTGTAGTACCTGCAATGGTAGTAGGCGGGAAGACCTGCCCCGTAGCAGTAAACCTAAACGCTACAATGCCCTGCCCACAGTTTTGAACCGAAGTAACAAAGGCATCACCTTGATACCTAAAATAAACATAAGGCAAAGTTGGCTCAAAATCATTGCCGTAGGTTCTCACAAGCAGCCCTTGGTCTATTGAAGGAGTGAATTGCCAAGTTTCGTTTTCGGTGTTTCTTATCAGGTTGGTAAGGGTGTTTTTTCTAAATTGATGAAATTGTTTTTGTGCCCAACCTTCAGGGCTATCTTTGATGTAGGTGAAAGAGCTTTCTCCCCATAAGATAGAAGGGTCATTGACAGCACTTGCCACATTGACCCGCCAGTAATATACTGTGCTATCCTGAGCATTATCGGTCAATAAATCAACTGCCCAAACAGGGTTGTTGGTAGGGGGGACGATTTGGTTCTGTTTGGCAGGACTGTCAAAGGTAGCAACGGTATCAATTTCAAAGATGATTTCTCGCGCTTCGCCGTCTGCATTGCCTGCAAGTGCAGTTAGTGTAACGGGCTGCGCACTCGCAATTGAAAACTCGAGAGGAGTAATAGGGCGAACTCCCACAGTAGGAATGATAAACTCAAAGATTGCCTTGTTGTTGAGTTCATTACATTCTTCTATGAGGTTGTCTAATGCTTCATCTTCTTGATGGCTGTCAATGGTAACCTCAAAAGTATTTAATCCAAAAGAGGAGATACCTTCTTCTCTGAATACGGTAACGCTGAGCGTATCTTGGTAATAAACGGTATTGTACTGGGCTGGAGTAGAGAAGACAGTGGTTTCGCCATTGGCATAAGTTCTTCTTACGCTTATCGAGAAGCGGCGTTTGTTTTGGTCTATAATACCCAAGTTAGATACAACCAATTTAAGGTTAAATGCTTGGCTTAAGTCTGAAACAGGGTCGCCGTCAATAGATTCTATAAATATGCTTTCGTTATCAATGGCATAATCAGGTTTATCATTCAAGAATAGTTTTACGGCAGGGTCGCCTTGCAGCACCATCTGGTCGGCAGTGGTAGAGTTAGGCGTAGAGCTGGGCAGAGCACTGGGGGCTGTGGCAGATTGAATTATCTCTCCTATGGATTTTCCCGCTAAGCTAGGCAAAGTAAACGCTCTGTCGTAAAACCACCTTGAGTAGGTATTGAGTGGCCCTGAATAGCCAATGTAGCTATGCCCTAAGAAAGCAATGGCTCCTTTGTCAGCAGTGAAGAGCCAATCTTGTGAAAGGGTAGGTAATCCATAAAAGACAGACCCAAGCTGGCAGCCATTTGTGAGCATTACAGGGTATCTTCCCTTATTATTGTAGCCTTGTGTTGGGTCAGAGGCGCGTCCTATTTCTATGTCGGTCAGCCCTATGGCAGAGTGTCCGAAGAAAGTAATCAGGCTTACACCATTATTGACAAGCTCAGAGATATTGACTACTTCTTGAGGGCTTGTGGTGCTTTTGCTTTGCACGAAAACCCTGCCGCCAATCAAGCCGCCTCTTGAAAAAGAAATAGGGGGAGGGCTTGAAAGTGTATCTGTAAAAGCCCTTGCAAGGGTTGCTAGATTGTTTTTGAAAGTGCTTTGCTCTGGAGGCGTATTGCCTCCGGAGAGATGTATGGCATTTTTGCGCCATAAAGCTTCATTACAGCCAGGGCTTTCGTGTTCTATTACCTTGTTGAGGTAGTTAAAAACTTCTTGTGGCTCTGAGGTAGGTAGCCTACCTATAGCAATGAGCATTTGAGTTGTACCCAAATTACCTAGCCCTTGCACATAGCGGTTGTCTGCGGGTGGAAAGCCCGATGTAGGTACAAGGTCTTGCTGCGAGGCTTCAAAATCCTTACGAATATCGCGGAAGAAGCCCACACCTGGTCTAAAATATTGGTCGGGTAGAGAGAGCGATGATCCGATGATAAAAATAAATCTGGGGTCGCCATTAGCATACATGTACTCTGCAAATCGCCGAATAGCGAGAGGGGTTTTCTCGCCATAGGTAAATTGGTTGTAGAGCTCGTTTACATTTACTATCAGTGGGTTGAAGCCCCCTCCAGCAGGCGAGGCACGGTACTGACTGTAGGCCTCTACTACATCTTCTACATTGCCTACTGAGGTGCGGAGCTTAGGGTGTGTGATGATGAGGTAATCGTGGGAAGCAGGATTAAGATTTTGAAAACTGACTGGTCTGATGCCAAAAGCAGGACTTAGAAAAGCCCCATTGTCTATCAAAAGGGTATTCTGGATAGGGGGATTTGCCACAGTAGGGGTGGTATGCGTAAGGGCAAACTGCAGATTTCCGCCTACAAGGGCATAATTCACTCTGCGTACTGCATCTAGCCTACCAATATCAAGTATGCGAGCATTGGCAGGAGGGTTTGTGATGTTGAGGTAGGTGATGTCATTAAGGTTATCAGGAATCCCTATCTTGCTTGTGTTGGCATTTTGTAAGTTAGTGGTTTGAGGATAAATCAATTTTATGTAAGCAATTCTGATAGCACCTTGTGTGGTAGTAAGGCGGAGTGTAAAGTTACCCGTTCCGTCAAGGTCATTGATGCTGAGTGGGTCATAGATAGGGTTGTCGGTTCTGTAAATCGTTTTGGTAAAAGGAGGTGCACCAGCAGGGAGCTCTACGGTATTGATTAGGCGGAGGTTATTGGTGGCGTTGCCCACTCTGACCTCTACCCTGTACCTAGCGGATTTATTAGCACCTACCATTACTACCTCTAAAATAGGGGCCACCCCACCAAAATTAGGGTTGTATAAACTGCTGATAGGAATGGTGAAATTTCGGGATTGCCCTGAGCCAATGATAGTGCTGGTCCAGCCTTCTCCATTATCGAAGATAGAATTGTAAATATCAAATTGAGAGTTTGCAGGAAAGTTTTGCCCTGCAGAATACTGGTCTGAAAAAACGAGCAGTTCTTCTTTCCATTGGTATGGCGTGGGAGAGGCTACATAAGGCTCATCGACTATTTCCATGCGTTTGCCAGATGTGCCGTCAAGTGTCCAAGTGAGGAAGTAAGCAGTTGTATCGCTGTATAGGTTATAATACTTATTGACTTGCCTTGTGGCGGGGCTATAGATAAAAGTATCTGCATCTAAGGTACCGTCATTTCTTTTTCCATAAAATTCAATATAGTCATCTGCATCAAAAGAGCCGTCATTTTCTCCATTTATGAATAAGGCATGCTCTATTCCTCGATGAAAGAGCTGAAAGTGCTGAGGGTTTATGCCGCTGATTCCTGCTGCTGCAAGGTCGGTTTGGGTAAGGCGATAGACTCCGTCTTGAATCACTGGAATTTTGTAGTAAATTTGTGAGGCATTAATCCATTGACTCCAAGGGCTATTGAATTGGGCTTGGGCAGAGTTTGGCATCATTAAATTCCATAAAAGCACGCCAATCACTAGATTTTTGATTTTTACAAGTGTCATTTTCTGTTTCATGTGTTATTACATTTAGTTGATTTTGAGGGTATTTGTGTTTTAGCCTTACAGTTTTTATTTTTTATTCCTGATGTAGCAACACCAAAATTGATTTAGTTCCCGAAGCCTACTCTCAATGAAAAAACATTGGAGTACAAGGCCTCAGATTGGTCGCCTACGTCTGTAAGAGCATAATCAATAGCAAAGTTTTTTAGCCTTATACCAATTCCAAAATTGGGTTGATAAGACAAGAAAGTAGAACCATCAAAGTTTTTGATATTCTGGAAATTACCCACAGCAAAGCGTAAGTAAACCAGTTTTTTGTAATCCAGTTCAAGCCCAAGGCTAGGGTCTATGGAGAGCGCACTACTTCTGATAAGTACATTGCGCTCTCCATCAAAAGTAGTATTGAGGTCAGCGGTAGCCAAGACACTAAAATTTTCTTTGATATTGAATACTCTGGCGACACCCAAAGTTGCCTTGGGGAGTGTCAGTTCAGTAGTATTTTGAGGTACTTCATTGCCTGTCTGTACGAAAATATCATAGATGGCATTTACATTGTGCGACCAAGCCGTAAAGGTAGGGCTGGTATCTCTAAGCATTAGCCCAAAACGCCAGTTTTCTCTTCTTAGCTGTGCGCCTGCATCAAGCCCAAAGCCCCAGGCATTGGCAAAGTCGCCTACATTTCTATAAATTACTTTTAGGTTTGCTCCTAGGCTCAATCCCTCAATCCAGTTGCTACGGCGTGCATACGAAAACATAAAAGCATAATCAGCAGCATTAAAAAATCTGATGTTGTCATAGTTTAGCCTTCCATCGGCATCATATAAGAAGCGTGTGTCGGGTATGTCATCTACTCCAAAGCGAATGAGCGAGATTGCCATGTGGCTCACTGAGTCAATGGGTGTAGCAAAGGCTGCAAAGTCGTATTGGGCAATGCCTGCAAAGTATTCGGCGTGCATAAGAGAGAGTTGGTAGCGGTCTTTGGCATATACAAGCCCTGCGGGGTTCCAGTAGCCTGCTGTGGCATCATCAACAATGGCTACTTGACTACCTGCCAAGCCAAGCCCACGCGCACTCACCCCAATATTGAGAAACTCATTGCTATATTTTGGAGTAGTGATTTGGGCAAAAGCCGAGGGAGTGGCTTCCCAAAGCCCCAAAAAAAACACCATGAAAATTATTGAACAAAAGAGGGTACGCATTGGACGTTTGTTGTAAATTAGATAGTGATTATTGATGCGTAAAGTTATGTGTTTTTGTTTGATGAGAGTATTTTTATTTTGAGATAATAGCTTATAAAGTTTGTTTTGTATTTGAAATAGATAATTTTTATTGAAGTAGTGCATTGTATCAGTGTCAAATAAACTTTTAATGTATTCTTAGAAGAACGGAGTAGTTTTCTAAAAATTAATTTGTTAGTGAATTTTAGATGCTACTTTTTACTTGATAAATAATTAACTATGATTGATAGTATATCTTTCATTAATCTAAATAACTGCTTATCTGTATTTTACACCTAACAAGCACTGCCTATTAAGTAAGGTAAGGGTCAATTTACTGGATTTACTAATTTTTTTATTTTAGAGATAAATACGTTTTTACAAGAAATTGTAACTAATTTTAGTCTAAATAACTACGATATGTCAGTTACCAAACATAAGTATATTTAGGCATATTAGTTTAGAGATAAAATGATAATAAATATCCCACCCTTGTCGGGGTTTTATGTACTTATATTTATAATTCCACAAAGATTTTACGCTGCAGTGTACCGATATTTACTTGGGGTATTGTCTGTAATTTGTAACAAACCTGTAATTAAGTGCTGAGTCTAGCGAACAACTGAAAATCAATAGTTTGGGTTCTCTGACAATTTTTGTAAATTACAGTATTTTTTACTTGATGATGTTTTGTAAAAACCTGATTATCAGACCTATAAGGTTTTCAAAACCTTACAGGTTTATCCCTTACACAAAATTTATTTGTCAGAGAACCATAGTTTGTAACCAATGATTTGCTTAGCACAATCAAAAAAAGGCCTAAACCACTAAAAATTATTGAAAAAGTTTTTTTATAATCTACTTGTATCTCGTTTTTTTTACTCTTTTCCTATTCAGCTGCTGATTTACAATTTCCGCAAGAATCAGGTGTTGATGTTGCTCTGGATACTCCTCTATGCAATTATTGTGGGCGATATGGGCGCAAGCATTGGGATACCTTCTCTTTTTTTGGACCCCGAATATTTAAATGAGGTTAGTTTTGTGAGTTGCTTTATTATGGGCTTCACGTGGGGTACTTTCTCTATGTCTTATCACATTGTGGCTTACATCCTTGATGCGCCACAATTTAGCTTTACAGGCCTATTGCGCCGCCCTTTCACAAAGTTTTTTATCAACAATAGCTTGTTGCCCTTCTTTATCACGGTAGTGTATGTAAAAGAAATGCTTGCTTATCAGCTTTCTTATGTACAGAATACGCCTGAGGAGATAGCTGAGAGAGTGATAGGTTTGGTATTAGGGATTGTGGTTGCTTCTGTTTTAGCTTTCTTTTATTTTGTAAGTACCAACCAAGATATTTTCAAACTTTTGGCAAAAGAAGTGGATAAACGCCTCCGCAAAACAAAAGTGATGCGAGTCAATGTATTGGGCAGAATCAAAGAGTCGCGTCAGCGCAATGTACGGGTAGATTATTACCTAGAGCACCCCTTCAAAATGAGCAAACTTGAGAGAAACGGCCAATATGACCGAGGAGATATTATAAAAGTATTTGACCAAAACCATCTCAATGCAGTCATTATTCAAATGACAGTATTTGGACTAATATTGCTTATTGGTACTTTGCGTGATTATGCCATTTTTCAGATTCCTGCGGGGGCTAGTTTTATCTTGCTACTTACACTTTTACTGATGCTGGCAGGGGCTCTCTCTTATTGGCTCAGAAACTGGACAGTAAGCACAGTGATTATGATGGTGTTAGTGCTTAATTTTTTGATGGAAAACCAATATTTGCACGCAAGTTATGAGGCCTACGGTTTAGATTATCAAACTGAAAAAGCAGCCTATTCCCTGCAAAGGGTCAAAGCACTGAGCCGAGACTCACTCTATAAATTTGATAAACAACTTACCCTGATAGCCTTAGAAAATTGGAAGAAACGCGCCACAGAAGAGCAAGGTAACAAAAAACCAAAAATGGTATTTATCTGCACCAGTGGCGGAGGGCAGCGGGCAGCAGTCTGGGCAATGCGTACTCTACAGTACGTAGATAGCACCCTAGAAGGAAAGCTCATGAAACATACCACACTCATCACGGGTGCTTCGGGAGGGCTAGTCGGAGCTGCTTATTTCAGAGAATTATGCTTGCAAAGAGAATATTTTAGGCAAAATCTACGAAAAGAAAACATTAACCCTTATGACCCTGGCTACTTAGATAACATTGCCAAAGACAACCTCAACGCCATTATGTTCAGCCTTGTAGTGAATGACTTGTTCTTTGGATTTCAAACTTTTGAGTACAATGGGCAGCGATACGCTAAAGATAGGGGCTTTGCTTTTGAGCAACAACTCAACAAAAATACAGAGGGTATCTTAGATAAGGCACTCTGTGAATACCGCGAGCCTGAGCTGCTTGCTTGGATACCCATGATGATTTTAGCCCCTACCATTGTCAATGATGGGCGTAAACTCTTCATCTCACCCCTGAATGTATCTTACATGACCGTACCCCGTCTTGACCAAACCCGTTTTCTGAACCAAAAAACCAAAGGGATAGAGTTTTTAAGATTTTTTGAAAAACAAAATGCTAGTTCGCTTCGATTTTTGAGTGCTTTACGTATGAGTGCTACTTTTCCCTATGTAACCCCCAATGTAAAACTACCTAGTACACCCGAAATGGAAATCATGGATGCAGGGCTTTCTGATAACTTTGGTGTGTCTGATGCCGCTCGTTTCTTGTATGCCTTCAAAGATTGGATAGCTGCCAATACCTCAGGGGTGATTTTTGTATCTATCCGTGATACTCAAAAAGATAAACCTATTGAGCGAAGTGTAGGGCAGTCATTGTTTCAGCGTGTCTTTACACCAGTAGCAAGTCTTTACAGCAACTTAGAGTACCTCCAAGATATTACCAATGATAACCTTGTAGAATTTGCGCGTTCGTGGTTTCCACGTAATTTTGGGGTGCATCGTGTGGAGTTTCAGTATGTCCCCCTCTCGCAAAGTATCAAAGAAATAGAAGAAAGGGTACTTAATCTACAAAACAATCCAAGTAATGACGACCGCCCACGCATCATCACCATAGAACGTGCAGCACTGAGCTGGAGGCTTACCGAAAAAGAGAAGGAAAGTATCAAGCGTACTATTTTTGAACTTCGCAATCAGTTCTCTATCAGGCAATTAGAGCGTTTACTTTTGAAATAAAACGCTATAATGTTGTTATTTCATTTCCACTCTTCTATTTTTAAACCAATTTCTCTATTTCCTAAGAAGCCCACTGCCAAAAGCAAGATTTTACGTGATTCGGCAAGGTAAGGCTGATAGTATTTCTTCTCGTGAATTTGGGCAAGTGCTTTTTTGAGTAAAGTTTCCATTTTGCCTGTTTCGGCATATTTAAACTCAATGACATACAAATAACTTTCAGTTTCGAGTATGGCATCTACTCTGCCTATGCTTTGCGCTTCCTCGAGCCTGATTTTTGCGCCAAGCAAGTAGAGCAGCATATAAAACAAAGAGTGGTAATAGGCTTCTGCCTCGAGGTGCAGTTGTGAGGGGATTTTGGCAAAAGTAGATTGAATGAGTTTCAAGAAAATAGGCATATCTCGCTCCGATAAAGCTCCTTTCATAGCTAAATAAAGGGGCAGTATTTCATTGGGATACGAACTGGTATTGTCTGCCAATAGATAATTGAGCATAGAAATCTTCACTTCTTCGTTAGGATAGCAGAGGTGATACACTTTTTGAAATCGCATAGTCTTGAATCGGACAATTTTTTCTATGGTCAAGTAGCCCGTTTGAAATAGCAAAGAAATCACCTCTAAATTGTCAAGACTGACAGAAGGTTCTAAGACAAGACCAGACTCGATTTTTTCTAAATCAGGAATAAAAATCTTTCGCTCTTTTATCATTTTTACCAGAAAAGTAGGCGTACCTGACTGAAACCAGTAGTTTTCTAGCTCATTGTAAAAGAAAGCATTGGTGATAGAGTAAGGATTATAGAGTCTTTGCACTCCGTCCCAAGAGTAGCCATTATACATTTCTTTGATTTGCTCCATCAGTTCTTGGCGGCTGATTCCGAAGTCAGCCTGCATCAGGTCAAGGTATTCTCCATAGTAAGCCTCTATGTCTTCGGGTTTGAAGCCTACCAAGTTATGAAAATCAGGCATCAAAGAAATATCGGCCATATTGTTGAGTGTAGAAAAGATAGAAACCCTCGCAAATCGAGAAACTCCCGTGATGAAAAGCATGCGCAAATATTGGTCAGCGTTTTTCATTCCCGAAAAAAGTTCTCTGAGGACTTCTCTGTTGGCTTCGGCTGCTGCGGTGTCAGTGAGTTTATCAGTGATGGGTTTGTCATACTCATCTACTAGAATGACTACTCGCTTGCCTGTTTGATGAAAAAGGCTTTCTATCAACTGACCTAACTTAGCTGTGAGTGAAAGTTCTGGCAATTCTATCCCATGTAAAGCCGCTTGTTTATCTAAAAAAGCAGCAATATCTCGCCTCAATACTTCTGCATTTTCACTAGCAATGCTGTGACTAAAATCCAAGTGAATGACAGGGTGTGGCTCAAAATCACATTTGTCATAGATGTATAAATCTTTGAACAGCTCTTTTTCGCCTTGGAAGAGGTACTTCAAAGTGCTGATAAGCATAGATTTTCCAAAGCGGCGAGGGCGTGAGAAGAAGATGTATGTCAATGACGAACTCACCAAGTGGTGAATCTCTGGGGTTTTATCCACATACAAGAGATTTTCTTCTATTATCTTCTTAAAATCTTGTCTGCCTTGTGCGAGTGCTTTCATGGGAGTTATTGATGATTGGTTGTGATACAAATATACAAATTTTGGAGGAAGAAATCCAACATTAGATTTTTTGCCTAATAGGCTATCAATTTTCAAACTACCTAGACTAGCGAAGCAAGTAAATACTTCAGATTATTTTTATTTACTTTTGCAGCTAATACAATAAACTTTGCCACTTTACGCCAAGTTTAGACGCTAAAATCGTAAATTTTATTCAAAATAGATATGACCAAGATTACTGAACATCTTAAAAATGCTAAACAACCACTTTTTTCCTTTGAGATTCTTCCTCCTCTCAAAGGGCAAAGCATCCAACAGTTGTTTGAGGCCATAGAGCCTCTGATGGAGTTTAAACCCCCATTCATAGATGTTACTTACCACCGTGAGGAATATATTTACAAAAAAAGAGGCAACGATGGTCTGTTAGAAAAAATCACTACACGCAAACGCCCTGGTACAGTGGGTATTAGTGCTGCCGTTATGAACCGATTTCAGGTAGATGCTGTACCACATCTTATTTGTGGTGGATTTAGCCAAGAAGAAACCGAAGATGCACTGATTGATTTAGATTTTCTAGGTATTGACAATGTGCTTGTACTGCGCGGAGATGCTATCAAGACAGAAGGTAATTTCAAAGCTGAACCCAATGGGCATCGCTACGCCTCTGAACTTCTTGAACAAGTAGTAAACATGAATCAAGGGCGATACTTAGATGATGACCTGACAAATACTGCATCTACTGATTTTTGTATTGGTGTGGCAGGCTACCCCGAGAAGCATTTTGAAGCACCTAATTTTAGCAAAGATTTAGAGTACCTCAAAAAGAAAGTAGATGCAGGGGCAGAATACATTGTAACGCAAATGTTTTTTGACAATGAAAAATATTTTGAGTTTTGTGAGAAATGCCTTGAAATGGGCATCACAGTACCTATCATACCTGGTTTAAAGCCCATCACTACCAAAAATCACTTGACTATTTTGCCTAGTATCTTTCATATAGACCTGCCAGATGCCCTCGTGTGTGAGGTAGAAAAATGCAAAACCAATCAAGAGGTTACACAAGTAGGTATAGAGTGGGGCATTCAGCAATCAAAAGAACTCATGAAGTTTGGTGTGCCTTGCTTACATTATTATTCTATGAGCCGCTCAACGGCTGTCAAAAATATAGCCAAAGAGATATTTTAATCGGATAATCAGTAGCAAGGGCTAGAAAAAGATGGGTTTTTAGGTTAAAAGATTTGGTTGTCTGACAATTTTTGTGGAAATCTGCAGCAGCGGACTTCTAGTCCGCTGGCATTTATGTTCTAAACAGTATTTAGCTCATCTTATCGCACACCACCACAAAAATTGTCAAAGAATCAAAGACTTATTACCAGTTAGTTATGGGTAAGGATATTATAAAAAATAATTGTTGATGCTTTTAGTTGTAAATCATTGGTAGTCAGTTGATTGACTTAGCTAGCAGCTGGTGGTTAATAATTAGCCATTACCAAATTACTAATCCGCAATCTTCTAAAAACCTACAAGGCACTACTTGTTTTGTGGGTTGCTAGTCAGACCAATTAAAAATTATAAGGGACACGCACTATGCAGATAAACGTATTTATTCCGTGCTTGATGAACCAGTTTTTCCCTCAAATTGCGCATCAATTTGTTCAGTTGCTTACAGATACAGGCTGCCAAATAGGGCAGGTAGGACCTAACTTGTGTTGTGCTTTTCCTGAATTTCAGACTAGGCCTCGCCAAGAGGTCAAAAAGAAGGTGATGGATTTTTTAGGAAAAGTAAGTTCAAACGAGCAGTATTTTGTGGTACCAAGCGGAAATTGTGTGGCAATGCTTAGGCATCAGCTAGAAGAACTTATGGGAGAAGAACTACCCTCTAAGTACTATGCTTGGCAACAAAAAATAGTTACGCTTAGTGAGTTTTTGGCAGAAATTATCCCCGAGGCTGCCCGACCTAAAGCATACCTAGCAGGAAGAGCCTTTTTTCAAGAAGGTTGTCAAGCCAAGCGCGTCTGCGGAGTTAATGAAGCACCTCTCAAGTTGCTTGCTGCCGTAGAAGGGCTACAACTTGTAGAGCATCATCAAAGCACTGTTTGCTGTGGGTTTGAGAGCTACGGTGAGTGGAGTTTTTCAAAAATTGGCTATCAACTTGCCGAAGATAAAATAGATATGCTCACCTCTCTTTCAATAGAATACATTATTGTAAGCGAGATTTCTTGCTATCTGCACTTACAACACTACTTAGAAAGCAACCGCAAGCCTCTAAAGGTACTTCACCTAGTAGAGGTACTCAGCAGCAAAAAATAGATTTGGCATTATTTTTAATCCCTTTTTGGTGTCTTAAAATTTGATAAAATTGTATAGCTTTATTCAAAAATTATTTAATTCCGCCCAAAAAGTTTTAATTTTGCTTTTAGAGCTTAACAATAAACAAGGAAAGGCGTTTTACAACTTGTCATTACCTTGATGAATAGTTTAGCTGATTTGGTTGATTTACATAAATGCTACGAAGTCTTGAAAGAG
Organism: uncultured Cytophagaceae bacterium; assembly: GCA_964480455.1. Classification (GTDB taxonomy): domain Bacteria; phylum Bacteroidota; class Bacteroidia; order Cytophagales; family Microscillaceae; genus JAABSX01. Next base: position 24,525 of record CAYZQI010000009.1, on the reverse strand, counting down.
GAAAACGTGATTTTCTCTCATAAGGGAGCTTTAGACGGAGACATGATTGATGTTATTATTCAACTTGCCGATAAAAAATTGGTAAAGGCAAAAACACGTGTGCGTACCAAAAAGAAAATCATCAATATCTTGATAGAGTGCCTTCAAAATAGTTTCCATTATACCTCTGCTTACTTAAAAGAAAATTATGTGGCCGAAGAAGCCCTCAATAGCCCCAGCGAAGCCAACCAGCAAGAAAACAACCAAGAAACAGTCCCAGTCATTGATACAGAACAATGGACAGAGCTTATAGAATCGCCTTTTATGGTACTAAGCCAAAAAGAAAATATCTATTTTATTATGACAGGCAACTACATTACACACGAGAAAGCAGAAATTCTTAAAAAAAGAATAGATGAAATTACTGCCTTGAATGATGAAGAGCTACAAGACTATTACATCAAATCACTTGATAAAGATGAACTCCCCAAGCAAGGAGGTGCAGGATTAGGACTAATAGACATCATCAGGCGTTCTAAACACAATGTAAGTTTTGAGTTCAAAGAAGTTGATGAAAATTATCAACGCTTTAACTTATTGATAAAAGTTGAGTAAATTTGCGAGTCATTAAATTCTTGACAATCGAATGGATAATATTGAAATAAGTGGTACGTCTAAAACTCCAGAAGTAAAGTTTGTTGCCGAAACTGGAAAATTTGAAATATCGGGGCGTTCAATTCCCGAAAATTCCTATCAATTCTATGAGCCTCTGCTCACTTGGCTTGATGAATATGCCAAAGCACCAAAAGAAGAAACTGTACTAAGTTTTCAGCTAGATTACTTCAATACAAGCTCTTCAATGTATATACTAGGAATTCTAAAAAAACTTGAAAAAATCTTTCTTGCCGAACACAATGTCAAGGTAAGATGGGTCTATGATGTAGATGATGAGGACATGCTACAAACTGGCGAAGACTTTAAACAAATTGTTAAGCTACCCATAGACATGGTAGAAATAGACCAAGAAGAAGTCTGAAAAATAAAGTCAAGTAAGTACAATTTGGTGAAATTATCAGCTATTAACTCTTGCCAATTATGTGTTTTCTTATTTTTTAATGTCTAGTATTAGTAAATGATTACTATCGCTAAGAAAACCATCAATAAACTTTCTGGCATCACAAAAAGTAAGAAGTATACTAACATATCTTAACAATACTATGCCAGAATTGTCATCTAAAGTTATTATCATCGGTGCTGGGCTTACAGGCTCGCTGCTTGCTTTATTTCTTGCAAAAAAAGGCTTCAGTGTCCAAATCTATGAAAAAAGACCTGACACCAGAAAAAGCCAGCCTGAGTCGGGCAAGTCTATCAATCTTGCCCTTTCTCACAGGGGCTTGCAAGCACTAAAAGTATTAGGTATTGAGCAAGAAGTACTTAAAGAAGCCATACCCATGCTCGGAAGGCAGCTACACCCTCTTCAAGGCAGTCAGACTTTTGTGCAGTATGGCAAAGATGATTCTCAGTTTATCAATTCTATCTCACGAGCTGACCTCAACCGCAAACTTATTAACGAGGCAGATAAATACGAAAATGTCCAATTTTATTTTCAACACGCTGTGCAAGCCGTAAATTTAAAAGAGGGTAGCATCTTGATAAAAGACATCATTAGCCAAAAAGAATCAGTGATTAAAGCAGATGTATTCTTGGGCGCAGATGGAGCAGGCTCAGTCATTCGTCGTACTATGGAGCAGCAAGAAGGCTACCAATGCAGCACTGAGTTTTTGGAGTACGGTTACAAAGAAATCACGTTTCCTGCCATACCAGTTGGAGAATTTGCCATGAAAAAAAATGCTTTGCATATTTGGCCTAGAGGCAGTTTTATGTTGATTGCATTGCCTAACTTAGATGGTAGCTTTACTGGCACACTCTTTTTGGCAAATCAAGGCGAAAATAGCTTTGAGTACCTCTGTACTCCTGAGCGACTCAAGCATTTTTTTGAAAACACCTTTCCTGATGCACTTCCTCTCTTACCCAATTTAAGAGAAGATTTTTTTAATAATCCTACTGGTTTGCTTGGTACCGTGCGCTGTCAGCCTTGGCATGTGGAAGATAAGTTTTTGCTCATTGGAGATGCTGCTCACGCCATAGTGCCTTTTTATGGGCAAGGAATGAACGCTTCTTTTGAAGACTGCCTCGTGTTCAATCAATGTCTAGAAGCTACCCAAGGTAAAATCAACTGGAAAGGTTTATTTAAAGAATACGAGCAGAAAAGGAAAACTAATGCAGATGCTATTGCCCAACTTGCCATTGAAAATTTTTATGAAATGAGAGACGGAGTAGCCGAAGTAGCTTTTCTGCGCAAAAAAGAGCTTGAGCATCTACTTGAGAATAGCTACGAAGACTATCACTCAAAATACTCTTTGGTTACTTTTCATCCTGAAATATCCTATGCAGAGGCACACCGAAGAGGTAACTTACAGAATGAGCATTTGCTCAAGATATGCCGCCAAGCAAAGAGCCTCGACGAGTTAGACGTGCATAGCATCTATGAGCAGTTGAAGCAAGAAGTAGGTTTTTGATACTCAGCCTAGTAAGATATCGGTTATTAGTTATTTACTTATTGTTTATGTTTAATTAGTAATGAGTAGATTGGGTGCAAGTCAAATTCCCCCTTTTGGCGACCTCACACCTTTCCTCCTCAAGAGAGGGCGTAAGGAAATCAATTTAACCTGCACCCAGTAGATTACAAAAAGTAATTGTCCGCTTTATTTAAGTTTCTTTACCTAAGCCCCTAGGCTGAGCGGAAAAGCAAAGCTTACGGGGTCTTTCAATACTTCCTCCTCTATCATCATATACATTTCCCCTTCATTCTTGTTAGAATCACTTGGCTTGGGTGTAAAGATATTCTGTAGTTTCAGAGGTGTAATGAGATTGCTTGTCCAGTTGCTAGGAGGAATTTCTAGCAAATCAGCCACCTTGTCGCCCAGCAAAAAGCGCATGTAAGCATCTGTAAACCCAGTAGGCAGCGGACGCTTAGCATCATTCAACAAGCAATCTCTGAGAGATCGGGTAAGCGTTATGCCTGCTTCAGATTTTTTGAACTGCCGCTCTGCAATTTTGGCATCAAGCCAAAAAGCCTCTTTAGCTGTGTCAGGTAGTAGTTCTTCACGCACACCAAGCAAGAAACCAATGACATTCCAGCGATGAAGAAAGGCTTGACTTTCAGCTTGGCTCAACACAAAGCCAATTTTGCGCAAACCACGCAAGCTAATCCAAGAGAATGCTCCATTGGTACCTCCCATGTCTTCTTGATTGACAGGTATGCCCAGCTTTTTATCCCAGGTATTACTTTTTAAAATATGATAACGAATAGTGGCGTGCATAAGGCGTACCTTTAGGACACTAGCCAATGCTTTGCCCTTATCTGTAAAAGCCTCGGGGTGCATTACATCAAGTACAAACTGAGCAGTTTCGAGTAGCCGCCTTCTTGTATCATTGCGAATACGTGCTGATTTCAAGAGTACCTCAGCACCATCAGCCGCTGCATAGCAGTAGGGCAAAGATAAAAAGCCTAGCATAGTCAGAATTGGCTCCGCAAAGCGTTGAAATACCTTACTTCCTTCAGTCATCTGAGGTATTTCTGCCCAGAAGGGCATTTGTAAATGAGCTGAAATAAACGCTTTTAGCAAGGAGGGCAGTGCTTCATCTTTTAGTTGATGATTGTGGTGAAGTCTTTTTAATAATTGATGAAAATCAGCCGCCTGACCACCTTCAAAAATTGAGGTAATCAAAGTATCTGCCGCTACATCACCTGTCTGACGCATTTGGTCAAGAAAATTAACATTATAAAATTGTATTTTTGATGATGTCATATTTTTATATCTTTCTAAGGCTTAAACCCCAAGTCTTGAGCAGTTGTTTTGAGAAATTGTGGATAATATTTTATCGTAGTCATAAAAATGAAAAATCATAAAAATAATAATTACATTATTAATTAAAATGGCATTACTATTTTTTTATATTTGCAAACCTTTATAAGGCTTAAAAAAATAACATGTTAGAATGTAACTTTATCTTATTATCGTCATAGTTGGCTTTTTTACAGCTATTAGATAGATAAATCAGATTTTAATTTTTTTAAATCATTGTATCTAGTCCTATCAAAAGGAATGAGAAAAAAAGTTATTTAGAATAATTCTACATAACTTAATTTGACAATTAAAAATGTTTAAATAATTGATATTCAACTATTTAAAAATGTTATAAAAAATATCTCCACGATAAATAATCTTGACCAAACGCATGCGATACCAAAAAATTTTGTCATCTGAGAATTGTGTATTAGTATTGCTAGAGCATAATTATATGTATGTTAAGAAAATACTAAAACATTGCCTCGAAACGGGCTGTTAAAATCTGTAAAACATAAATAATTAAGAATTTTAGCCTAAATCATAATAATTCAAATGTTTACGAAACGTATAACAATTTACCAAAAACTCTTTTTTATGATTGCCTTTGGCATACTCAGCACTGGTTACTTGTATGCACAAGATAGCACAGCAACTGCTACCACCGAAAATACTACTGGTGGCGCAGGAGAAAAGCCAAGTGATGAAATCTATACCAAGGGGCAAACACTTTGGAAGCAAAACTGTACTTCTTGCCACGTACTTACTGCCGAAGCAGTAGTAGGTCCAGGCATGAAAGGAATCCTTCAACGAAGAGACCGCGCTTGGCTCAAGCCTTGGATAACTAATTCCCAGGCAGTCATTGCAAGTGGAGACCCTTATGCCGTAAACCTCTACAAAGAGTACAATCAAACCGTAATGACAAGTTTTGCTTTCTCTGATGAAGAACTAGATGCTTTGATTGATTACATTGCTTATGAGAGTGAGCAAGTACCAAAAGAGGAAGTAGCAGTAACGGCAGGCGGCGAGGGTACTACCCCTGTTGATGGGGGAGGTATTTCTTCAGGTTATTTCAATTTACTTCTTGGTGTATTAGTGTTTGTACTGGTACTTATTCTAGCAGTACTCTTCCTAATGGTTACGATACTCAACCGTTTCTTGAATCAAAAAGAAGACCTTGATGAGGCAGATAAGGAAATTGTACAGCAGAAATTTAATATTTTCTCCATATTCCAAAGTCGTGCTTTCCTTGGTGGGGTAGCATTGATTTTCTTGTTGGTAGTTGCTAAATCAGGGCTTGATGGCTTGATAGGTGTAGGTATTCAGCAGGGATATGCACCAACACAGCCGATTGCTTTTTCTCACAAATTGCATGCAGGAATGTATGAGATTGATTGTGCTTACTGTCATACAGGAGTTTATAAAGGAAAATCAGCTACCATTCCTTCAGCAAATATCTGTATGAACTGCCATAATCAAGTAAAAATTGGCTCACCTGAAATTCAAAAAATATACAAAGCCATTGAAAACGACCGACCAATAGAATGGGTACGTATCCATAATTTACCAGATTTGGCGTACTTTAATCACGCACAGCATACTAACGTAGCTGGACTAGAATGTACAGAATGTCATGGTGAGGTAGAGAAAATGGAAGTAGTAGCACAACGCGCACCTTTGACAATGGGCTGGTGTATCAATTGCCACCGTCAAAGTGCTGTAGATCACGCAAAAGGTAATGAATATTATGACAGGCTACTAGAATACCATGAGCAGTCAAAAGGGGGTAAAGCACCTATGACAGTAGAGCAAATCGGTGGTCTTGAGTGTTCAAAATGTCATTATTAACCCATAGTGTTACGATAAATTATTTTTCAAAAATTTAACAATTAGAAAACGAACCGAGATGGCGGAAAATAGATATTGGAAAGGTATTGAAGAATATACCAATGAAACAGAGTTTGTCAAGAGTGCTGGAAATGAATTTTCAGAAGGTACTCCTGAGATAACGAATAATAGACGTGATTTTCTTAAATTGATGGGATTTAGTATTGCAGCAGCTTCATTAGCTTCTTGTGAAGCACCTATCAAAAAGGCAATCCCTTACTTAAATAAACCTGAGGAGCTAGATCCTAGTATTCCTAATTATTATGCTTCTACCTATTACCAAGGAGGCGATTATTGCAGCATCTTAGTAAAAACACGCGAAGCACGTCCTATCAAGATAGAAGGTAATACACTTTCTAATATTTCTATGGGCGGTACAAGTACGAGAGCGCAAGCCGCCGTCTTAGACCTTTATGATGATGCACGTTTCAAAGCATTTGTAAAAAAAGATGGTAAATTAGCTGATACTGCAGAGGAAAGACAAAAGCAGAATGATGCGATTGATAAAGAAATCACTACAAAGTTAAGTGCTGCTAAAAATATCCAAATTGTTTCATCTACCATTATTAGCCCCTCTACCAAGAAAGCAATTAATGCTTTCAAAGCAAAATATCCATCTACTAAACACATCATGTATGATGCAATCTCAGCAGAGGGTATTTTGAAAGCCAATAAAGCCTCTTTTGGGAAAGCTGTATTACCTACGTATAATTTTGAAAAAGCAAAAATAATTGTGAGCTTTGGTGCTGATTTTTTGGGTACTTGGATTTCACCCACAGAGTTCTCTCGCCAGTATGCAAAAAATCGTAAACTCGGCAAAGAGAAAAAGGAAATGTCGCGACATTATCAGTTTGAATCAGCCCTTTCTCTTACAGGAGCCAATGCCGATTATCGCTCACCTATCAAACCCTCACAAGAAGGGCTTGTAGTAGCTTCTTTATACAAAAAAATTACTGGCTCAGATAAATTTGCTGATGCTGCCCTTGATAAGATGCTTGATAAAGCAGTAGCAGAACTCAAAGCTAACAAAGGCAAGTCATTAGTTGTGTCTGGCTCTCGCGATAAGGACGTACAGACCGTAGTAAACGCTATAAATGATGCACTCAATAGCTATGGTACAACCATAGATATTAACAAAGCAACTTACACACTCCAAGGCGATGACCAAGCAATGAATAAGTTTGTAGATGATGTAAAGACAGGAGCTGTTGATGCTGTTGTATTTTATGGGGTAAATCCTGTGTTTGACCACCCAAGAGGCAATGAAATCAAAGAAGGGCTTACAAAAGCAAAACTAAAAATATCTTTTGCTGAAAAACCTGATGAAACAACGGTATTGTGCGACTATGTATGTCCTGATAACAATTTCTTGGAATCTTGGAATGATGCCGAGCCAAGGCAAGGACATTACAGTTTGACACAGCCTACCATCAGACCATTGTTTAATACAAGACAAGCGCAAGAAAGCCTCTTGACTTGGGCAGGAACTACTACTCCATTCTATGATTACATCCGAGAGAATTGGAAAGAAACCGCTTTCAAAGCACAGAATAAATTTAGTGATTTTGAGGAGTTTTGGAAAGTAACCTTACACAACGGCGTATTTGATGCCGAAGCCCTTGTTACAGTAGCAGAAACCGAAGAAACACAAGCAGAAGAGGGTGAAGAAGCACCCAAGGCTATTTCAAAATACAGTGGAAACACAAGTGCTGCGCTTGCCAATCTTAGCAAAAATTACAAAGCATCTTCTAAAATAGAACTTATCCTTTACGAAAAAGTAGCTATTGGTGCAGGGGCGCAAGCCAACAACCCTTGGCTGCAAGAAATGCCCGACCCAATCAGCAAAGCTTGCTGGGGTAACTATGTAGCCATACCACAAAAGTTAGCTACTGAACAAGGCATAAGACAAAATGATGTCGTAAAAGTAGAAGCAAAAGGCTATTCAGTTGAACTCCCTGTCTTAGTACAGCCTGGACAAGCACAAAATACCGTTTCTATCGCACTCGGTTATGGACGTACTGTTGCGGGTAAAGTAGGAGAGTCAGTAGGTGTCAATGCCTTCCCATTCCTCAAATTAGGAAATGCAGTGGAGGTTACACTTACCAAAACTGGTAAAACAGACCAAATTGCCCAAACCCAAACGCATCATACTATTATGGGTCGCGCCATTATCCAAGAAGCCACCCTCAAAGAATACAAAGAAGATGAGTATGCAGGACGCTTCAGACCTATGATTGAAACCTACACAGGTGCACGCAAGCCAAAAGATATAACACTCTGGAAAGGACACTATTACCCTAATCACTCTTGGGGCTTAGTAATTGATTTGAACTCTTGTATTGGTTGTGGTGCTTGTACCGTAGCCTGTCAAGTAGAAAATAACGTACCCGTAGTAGGTAAGAAAGAAGTAATTACAGCGCGTGAAATGCATTGGATTAGGATAGACCGCTACTACAGCAATGCACCAGAGGTAGAAGAAAAATTCAAAAAAGGTGAGCTAGATGGCACAAGTGTAGCACTTGAAGAAGCTGCTGAAAATCCTGAGGTTACTTTCCTGCCAATGATGTGTCAGCATTGTAACAACGCACCTTGCGAAACAGTATGCCCTGTGTTGGCTACTACACATAGTACCGAGGGCTTAAATCAAATGACTTACAACCGTTGTATTGGTACTCGTTATTGTGCAAATAACTGCCCCTATAAAGTACGCCGTTTCAACTGGTTTCATTATGCCGAAGATACACGCTTTACAGACATCAACTATACCCAAACCACTGATCTGGGTAGAATGGTACTCAACCCTGATGTAACCGTTCGCTCACGTGGGGTAATGGAAAAGTGTACAATGTGTATTCAACGTATCCAAAGTGGTAAACTAGAAGCGAAAAAAGAAAAACGTAAAATACAAGATGGCGAAATCCAAACGGCTTGCGCCCAAGTATGCCCCACAGAGGCAATTATATTTGGTGATATGCGCGATATGGATAGCAAAATCTCAAAAGCCATTGGTCTCAAAAAAGAAGTCAGTGAACCAAAAGAAGGAGAGGGCAAAAAGCCAACTACTACTTTTACAATGACTGAACCAAGGGCTTATCATATACTTGAAGAAATCAATGTGCAGCCACAAATTGCGTATCTTTCTAAGATTAGAAATAAAGATGAAGCAAAACACCTCAAGAAAAAAGGAAAAGAAGCACACGGATAATTCATAAACCAAATATTGAAACAAATAATTAGGTCTTTGTTGAATAAATGATAATATAACAATATGCAACTTACTTCACCTATACGTGAGCCTTTGGTAGGAAGGCAAATACACGACGAAAATCGCCCGACAACCTACCACGATATTACAAATGACATCTGCCGTCAGGTAGAAGCCGCCCCCAACATCAGATGGATGGCAGCCATGGCAATTTCGCTGATTGTATTGGCTTGGGGTAGTTACACCTTATACCGTACTTGGTTCTTTGGAATTGGGGAGTGGGGCTTGAACAAGACTATCGGCTGGGCTTGGGATATTACCAACTTTGTATGGTGGGTAGGTATCGGGCACGCAGGTACACTCATCTCGGCAATCTTGTTGCTTTTTCGCCAAAAATGGCGCACTTCTATCAATAGAGCAGCAGAGGCAATGACTATCTTTGCCGTACTTTGTGCAGGTACTTTTATTTTGATGCACATGGGGCGTCCTTGGCTAGCTTATTGGGCATTACCACTGCCCAATACTTATGGGTCGCTTTGGGTAAACTTTAACTCACCACTTGTTTGGGACGTGTTTGCGATTAGTACTTACCTTACTGTATCTTTGGTATTTTGGTACATTGGTCTAATTCCTGATTTAGCTACTATTCGCGAAAGAGCCAAAAATCCTATTGCACGTTTTGTGTATGGACTATTGAGCTTTGGCTGGGAAGGCGGCACCAAAACTTGGGCTAGGTACGAAATGGTTGCCCTTATTTTAGCAGGTCTTTCTACACCACTCGTACTTTCAGTACACACTATTGTAAGTTTTGACTTTGCTACCTCTGTGATTCCTGGCTGGCACACTACCATATTTCCTCCTTACTTTGTAGCAGGTGCAATTTTCTCAGGATTTGCAATGGTATTGACCTTGATGCTGATTACAAGGTATGTGTTTAAACTTGAGCCATACATCACAGTAGGACACGTAGAGTCAATGAATAAAATTATCCTTTTGACAGGTTCAATCGTAGGGGTTGCTTATCTTACAGAGTTTTTCATGGCCTGGTACTCTGGTGTACCATATGAGCGATATGCTTTTGTAAATCGTGCCTTTGGACCTTATTGGTGGGCATATTGGTCTATGATGACTTGTAATGTGATTTCACCACAATTTTTCTGGTTTCGCTCAATGCGCCGTAATTTATATGTTACCTTTGCGCTTTCTATTGTGGTAAATATCGGTATGTGGTTTGAACGATTTGTAATTATTGTTACTTCGTTGCACAGAGATTACATTCCTTCAAGTTGGGCAATGTTCTATCCTACTTATGTAGATATAGGTGATTATTTGTTTACATTTGGGTTCTTCTTTACCTGTTTTTTCTTATTTGCGAAATTCCTACCTGTAATCAATATGGCAGAGGTGAAAGCAGTGCTTAAATCATCTAATCCTGACTCATCTTTGAGCTACATTGAAGAAGAAAAGCCTGCAACCGTAGCAACAGAAAAGAAAGAAATAGAATAAAAGTCAAGAAAATCTAATTAGTCAATATAATAATGGCGCATTCAGAAAATAATAAATATTTGGTGGGCATCTTTGACGACGAAGATGTCCTTATCCCAGCGGTAAAGAAAATCCGTGAAAAAGGAGTAAAGATTCACGAAGTTTACACTCCTTATCCCGTACACGACTTAGATGTTTACTTAGGATACAAGCGTTCACGCCTGTCTAAGGCAGCTTTTATGTTTGGAGCTACAGGTACATTCTTGGCTATTTTGATGCAAACTTTTATGTTAGGGTTCTCTTGGCCTATGATTATTGGAGGAAAAGACTATGTAGCCTATCCAGATTTTGTGCCTGTTACTTTTGAGGCAACCGTGCTTTTAGCTGCTCTGGGAATGGTAGCTACCTTCTTGATTTCTAACAACCTCGGTCCTGGAAAGCAAGCCAAAATGTTTGACCCACGCAGTACAGATGATAAGTTTGTAATGGCAATCGACTTAGGAGAAAACGCAAAGTTTACACAAGTTGAACTCGAGAAAATATTAGAAGAATACGGCGTTTCTGAAAAACCAAAAGAAAAAGAATTTTAATAATTCGAAAAACTTAATGAGAATATGAAATTACAAGTATATAAAATATTTTTAGTTGTTTTGGTGATGGGGTTCTGGACACTTACTGCTTGTCAAAAAGATCCTAATGATCCAGGTACAGAGTTTGCTCCTCAGATGTATGTATCGAAACCTTATGAACCCTACACACAAGTAGCACCAAACTCTATCAACCCACAAGGAATAAATCTTCGTTATCCTGCACAAAATACTATCCCGAGAAGAAAATTCAATCCTGAGTTTGAGATGAAAGACTCATCGGGCAAAGTTACCAAGATAGTTGATGTGATGTACTATGATATTCCTCGTGATGATGCAGGCAGAGAATTGGCCTCGAAAATACTAAGAAACCCACTTCCCATCACAGAGAAAACCTTAGCAGAAGGAAAAGCACTCTACAACAGCTTCTGTTCGGCTTGCCACGGAGCAGCAGGTGAGGGAGATGGCAAAGTATCTCAAAAATACAAAGGCGTTGCTAACTTAAAAGGTGCTGCTTATGCAAACCTCTCAGCAGGTCATATTTTCCATGTGATTACAAATGGCAAAGGTTTGATGTGGCCTCACGGCTCGCAACTCAATGCTGACGAACGCTGGAAAGTGGTACATTTTGTACATCAACTTATGGGGCAAATTCCAACAGATTTATCTGCACCTACTGGTGATGATAAAAAAGATGGAGAAGCCACACCTGATAGCACTGCAACACAAAAAGATACAAAACAAGCATTAAAGAAAGTAAGTAATAAAAGGCAAAGTAAAAGTTAGTCTGGTACTACACAACTCAATCATAATTAATCAAAAATTTTAAAGAATATATTGAATGGCAGCAGGACATAAAATATCGTTGGCAGAAGAAAAAATGCAATATGAGTTCACGCCCCAATTAAAGCGTAAATTAATGATTGCTTTTGCGGCAGGGGTTGCTTTGTTGGTTCTGGGCATTGTATTTAGTGCTTTGGGCGTAGGCGTAGAAGCACACGATACACACGGAGGCGAACATGCCCTTATGGGTGGCGGGGGTGTCGAGGGTCATTATCATTGGACAACCCGTCTTTGGGCAAACCTTTGGCTTTGTTGTGTTTATTTTACAGGTATCTCATTGGCAGGGGTCTTTTTTGTATCTGTCAATTATGTAGCTTGGGCTGGTTGGTCAGCACTTATTAAAAGAATTCCTGAAGCGTTTGGTTATTTTCTACCTATTATGGGCGTATTGATGTTGATTCTTTTCTTTGTGGCTGGGCATGATTTGTTTCACTGGACACACGAGGGCGTCACTGACCCAGAAAGCGAGCATTATGACGCTTTGATAGCTGGAAAAGCTCCTTACCTAAATACACCTTTCTTTTTAGTGAGAATGGTTATTTATTTTGTAGCATGGTATGGTTTGTTCTTGTTTTTCCGTAAGCTCTCGGCACAAGAAGATAAAATAGCTGATTACAATGGCTATCTAAAAGATCCCTCTATTTATAATAGAAGAGTATATTTCTCAGCCGTATTTTTGGTAGTATTTGCAGTTACAAGTTCTACTTCAGCTTGGGACTGGGTAATGTCTATTGACACACACTGGTTTAGCACTATGTTTGGCTGGTACAATTTTGCAAGTTGGTTTGTAGCAAGTCTGGCTACCATTACACTTGCAGTGATTTACTTGAAAGAAGCTGGCTATCTCAAAAATGTGAATCAGCATCACTTACATGATTTGGGTAAATTTATGTTTGCATTTAGCATTTTCTGGACTTATATATGGTTCTCTCAGTTCTTATTGATATACTATGCACACATTCCTGAGGAAACTTATTATTTTGAGCCTCGTTTGTTTGGGCATTATAAAGGAGTATTCTTTACAAACCTCATAGTGAACTTTGCATTTCCTTTCTTAGCATTGATGACCAAAGAATCTAAGCGCACCATGAGCTTAATTAAAATTGCAGCTTTTGCTATTTTAGCAGGACATTATTTAGATTTTTATATGATGATCATGCCTGCAACTGTTGGAGAAAATGCTGGTTTTGGACTCTTGGAGTTTGGTACTATTTTGATTTTTGCAAGTGCTTTTGTTTATACACTTGCTAATGGTCTTACTAAATTACCATTAATTCCTAAAAATGACCCATTCATTAAAGAAAGTTTACATTTTACCCAATTCTAAGAAAACAAAACATTCATACAGTTAATTACATTACTAAATCGAAACATAAATTTTAATAAATATAAATTATGAATTCACTAATCATTGGATTGGCGGTGGTTTTAATACTGAGTATATTGTTTTTGTTATTCCGTATTCAGGCACTCGTAACAATCGTTAAAGGTTCACACAAGAGGGTTGGGATGAGTAATCGCATCAATGGAGCATTAATGCTCATCGTACCTATCACCTTATTGGCGTTGACAGTATGGTATTCTCCTATTGCGGCAGAAAGTTTCCTTCCCGAAGCATCTTCTGTACACGGGCTTGCAACAGATAAACTTTTTTGGACTTCAATTACCATTATTTCTTTAATGTTTTTGATTACTAATGCTGGTTTGTTTTGGTTTGCATATAAGTACCAATATAAGGAAGGCCGTCAAGTAAGTTTTTTTCATGACAATACCCGTTTGGAGGTGTTTTGGACCATCGTTCCAGCAGTAATTATGGCTTTACTTGTTTTCTTTGGTTGGAAAACTTGGTCAGACATTATGACTGAGGCACCAGAAGAAGCAGTAAAAGTAGAAATAATGGGTAAGCAGTTTGCTTGGCAAGTACGTTACCCTGGCAAAGATGGTGAATTGGGCAACCATGACTTTCGTTTGATAGATGATGTTGCAGGAAATGAATTTGGAATTGATTTTGACGATGATAATGCGAATGATGATTTTTTAGCACGAGAGCTATATATTCCCAAAGGGCAACCTGTTTTGTTCAAGATCCGTGCGCGTGATGTACTTCACAGTGTATTTGCCCCACACTTTCGCGTAAAGATGGACGCTGTTCCAGGCATGCCTACACAGTTTCATTTTATACCTACAAAGACAACTGATGAAATGCGTACTCAATTAAACAATCCAGAGTTCAACTATGAGTTGGCTTGTACTGAGATTTGTGGTCGTGGACATTTTGCAATGAAGTTTACTATTGTAGTAGTAGAACCAGACGACTTCAAAAAATGGTATGCTGAACAAATACCTTTTTTGGAAAACAATCCACAATTCAAAGGTAAAGGATTAAAGGATTTGAGAAAGAAGACATTAGCAAAGAAAAATGCTGAAAAAAAAGAAATGAAGCAACAAGCTAGTCTATAAAAGCAAAACAAGTAAAGCATTAAAAATAAATTAAAATAATACTATGGCAACAGAAACTAATCTATCCCAAGGAGTAGTCCTTGACCATGATCATCATGATGAGCATGGACACGAGCACCATAAAGAAAATTTTATTACTAAATATATATTTAGTGAGGACCACAAAATGATTGGTAAACAGTTCCTCATCACAGGAATTATTTGGGCTTTCATTGGTGGTGCAATGTCTGTTATCTTTCGTTTGCAACTTGGTTTTCCAGATATGCAACTCAACTTTCTGAAACCTTTTTTAGGACATTGGATTGATGCATCAGGAAAATTAGACCCGAATTACTATCTTGCATTGGTAACTATGCACGGTACGATTATGGTTTTCTTCGTATTGACCGCAGGTCTGAGCGGTACGTTCAGTAATTTCCTAATTCCGTTACAGATTGGTGCTAGAGATATGGCCTCTGGTTTTATGAATATGCTTTCTTACTGGTTCTTTTTTGCGGCAAGTGTTGTTATGTTTTCTTCGCTATTCTTAGAAACAGGACCTGCCATGGGAGGTTGGGTAGTTTATCCTCCTTTGAGTGCATTGCCTGAAGCCGTGCCTGGTTCTGGTGCAGGGATGACTTATTGGCTAATATCTATGGCATTGTTTATTGTATCTACCCTTTTGGGTGGTATTAATTATATTACTACGGTAATCAACATGCGTACAAAAGGTATGTCTTTTTCAAGACTACCACTCACAATATGGGCTTTCTTCTTGACTGCAATTATTGGTTTGTTGTCTTTCCCTGTATTATTAGCTGCCGCTTTGCTACTGATTTTTGACCGTAGTTTTGGCACAAGTTTTTATTTATCAGATATTTATATCAATGGTGAAGCTTTACACAACCAAGGTGGTAGTGCAATTTTATATCAGCACCTATTTTGGTTCTTAGGACACCCAGAGGTTTATATTGTATTACTTCCTGCCTTAGGCATTACTTCTGAAATCATAGCCACTAACTCACGTAAGCCCATCTTCGGTTATAGAGCGATGATTGGTTCAATGATTGGTATTGCTATTCTTTCATTTATTGTTTGGGCACACCATATGTTTGTAACTGGTATGAATCCATTTCTTGGTTCTATTTTTATGTTCTTGACGCTCATTATCGCAGTGCCATCGGCAGTAAAAGCATTTAATTACATCACAACATTGTGGAGAGGTAACATTATATTTACTCCTGCCATGTTGTTTTCAATCGGTCTTGTGTCTGTATTTATATCTGGCGGTGTTACAGGAATTATCCTTGGTAACAATGCCTTAGATATACAGCTACACGATACGTATTTTGTAGTGGCTCACTTCCACATTGTAATGGGTAGTGCTTCGTTCTTCGGGTTTATGGCAGGTGTTTATCACTGGTTTCCTAAAATGTTTGGTAGAATGATGGATGAAAAGTTAGGATATGTTCACTTTTGGCTTACCTTCATAGGTATTTACCTTGTGTTTTTCCCAATGCACTATACAGGAATTGCAGGTTTCCCTCGCCGCTACTACTCGCATACTTCATTTGATGCATTCAGCACATTTACCGATTTGAACATGTTTATTAGTATTGCTGCTATTGTTACTTTCTTAGGACAATCTATCTTTGCTTTTAACTTTATATGGAGTATTTTCCGTGGTCGTAAAGCACCTGAAAATCCTTGGAATTCTAATACATTGGAATGGACTACGCCAAGACTTCCTGGACACGGCAACTGGCCTGGTAAAATACCTGAGGTATATCGTTGGCCTTATGATTACAGCAAGCCCAATGCTGATAAAGATGGTTTTGGAGACTTTATACCGCAGTACATTCCGCTTTCTCAAACTCCAAACTCTAACTTAGAGCACGAGAATGAAATCATGGAAGCACAAAAAGTAGAAGACGATTTAAGAATTGATGAACACAAATAATCTTAAACAAATCAATAAATCAACAAATAGGGTTATCTTCAGACTTCTGGGGATAACCACTATTTTTTCAGTATATCTCCTAATTTTGATAGGAGGAGTTGTACGAAGTACAGGTGCAGGTATGGGTTGTCCTGACTGGCCTAAATGCTTTGGGCAATGGATTCCACCTACGGAAAGCAATCAATTACCTGATAATTACAAAGACATATACGCAACACAGCGCAAGATAAAGAATATGCGACTTGCTAATATAGTTGAAGGCTTAGGATTTCATCAATTAGCTGCAAAAATTAAAGGTGATGCAAATACTTATGTAGAAGAAGACTTTAATGCTACTAAAACTTGGATAGAATACATTAACCGTTTGGTAGGTGTATTGATTGGATTTTTTATATTTCTAACCCTTGCGTTTTCATTTTCTTATAGAAAAATCAATTATAAAATCCCTTTGTACTCCTTTTTAGCATTTGTATTGGTAGGTATTCAGGGTTGGATTGGTTCTATTGTCGTTTCTACCAATCTTTTACCTGGCATGATTACAGTGCACATGCTTTTGGCAATTGTGATTGTGATGCTATTGATTTATGCTGTGAGCAGAGCCTATGAATCAAATAAGCTGATATTGCCTCCAAAGCAGAAAATATTTGTGAATAGATTAATTTTACTCGCAAGTATTATCACAATCAGTCAAGTGATGCTCGGTACACAGGTAAGAGAAGCAATAGATGCAGTAGCAAAATTATTAGGTAATGATGGACGTGCTTTGTGGATTGAAACATCAGGTGTTATGTTCTATGTACACCGCTCATTTTCTTGGTTGGTATTATTCTCAAATGCTTACCTAATATATTACATCTTAAAGAAACTAGGTACACAAGCAAGTAACACAATAAAGCAACTTTCGTTTGCGCTAGGAGCGGTAGTACTTACAGAAACTCTTAGTGGAATAGGGATGGCATATCTCGGAATGCCTGCCTTCTTGCAGCCGATTCACTTATTGTTGGCGGTTGTAGTGTTGGGTATTCTTTTTACAATGTGGCAACTAGTCAATATGACACAAAATTCATCAAAAACGAAGGAAGAATATAAGGTTTCAGTAAGTGTTTAAAATAGTAAAACACTCTAAAAAGTGACAACTATTTTATTTCTTTTGTGTTATGCTTTTAAATAAAAAAATAAATTAAACCATCTACCTAACAATTAAAACATGGTAAGTACGGAAGTAGAAAATGATACAATTGTGGATTTATCTACGGAGTTCAAAGCAAAGAATTATTGGACTTTGATGAAGCCTCGTTTATCCTTTTTAGTAACCTTTTCAGCAGCTTTTGGCTATCTTTTGGCTCTGCAAGGTGAGATAAATTGGACAACTTTCATAGCTTTGACCTTGGGAGGGTTCATGGTTTCAGGCGCCTCTGTTATCATCAATCAAGTCATAGAAAAAGATTTAGATAAAAAAATGAATCGTACTGCTAACCGTCCTCTTCCTTCGGCAGCAGTAAATATACAAGAAGCTACTTCTTTTGGTATTTTGGTAGGTCTTTTGGGGCTTACACTTTTATTGTTATTTACCAACGCACTCACCGCTTTACTTTCTTTGGCATCTATTTTTTTGTACGGATTTATATATACACCTTTGAAGCGAGTCGGACCAATTGCTGTAATTGTAGGAGCTATTCCAGGGGCATTGCCTCCTATGCTTGGCTGGGTAGCAGCAACGGGACAGCTAAGTTTTGAGGCCTTTATCTTGTTTACAATACAGTTTGTGTGGCAATTTCCCCATTTCTGGGCAATTGCTTGGGTAATGGATGACGATTACAAAAAAGCAGGTTTTCGATTATTGCCTTCAAAGAAGGGACGCAGTTTTAATGCTGCACTACAGATAATGCTTGGTACATTGTTTTTAGTGCCTGTAGGTTGTATTCCTTATCAAATAGGTATAACAGGTCTTACCTCTATGCTGGTAGCCATCATAGCGGCTTTTGTATTTTTAATACCTACGTTAAGATTGATAGCCCATCCTTCAAGGCAAAATGCACTACAAATTATGTTTGCATCTTTTATTTATTTGCCTGTGATTCAAATAGCTTTTTTACTAGATAAAATCTAAAAACCATGATAGAAGAAAAAATAAATATAGCAGAAGAGGCGCAAGAAACTCTCTCTATGCACCCCCAAAAGTTTGCTATGTGGCTCTTCATCACAAGTATTGTGATGCTTTTTGCTGCTTTTACGAGTGCCTATATCGTAAGGCAAGCTGAGGGTAATTGGCTTTATTTTGAATTACCTAACTTATTTTGGGTTAATTCAATCATACTCATTATTAGCAGTGCTACAATGCACTGGGCAGTCTTGAGTGCGAGAAAAGACAACATTTCTATGCTCAAAATTGCCATTAGTATCACAACTGCACTAGGAATTGGTTTTTTGGTAGCACAGATTTATGCTTGGAATGAATTGGTGAAAGATGGAGTATTCTTTGCTGGTAGTCAGTCTAATCCCTCGGGTTCTTTCTTGTATGTCATTACAGGAATGCACGGTCTGCACATAGTAAGTGGTGTGATTTTTCTATTAATTGCCTTTTATTCAGCATTTACTTATAAGATTCACTCAAAGAATATGACTCGAATAGAGATGTGTGCTACTTTTTGGCATTTTTTAGATATTCTTTGGTTATATTTATTCGGTTTTTTACTTTTGAATCACTAATTTTGAAAAAAACTTAGCAACTAAAACCTAATTAAACAATATGGCGATAGCAACAAGTTCAGCATCAACCAAAAAAAGGATTGATTGGGGCGGTGGAAACTTACCTTTACGTGCAAGTTGGGGTAAATTGATGATGTGGTTCTTCCTCTTATCAGATGCGTTTTCGTTCTCAGCACTTTTGATTTCTTATGGCTTAATAAGATATAGCCACCCAGCTTATGCAGGCAAAGTAGAAGAATTCCAATTCTCACAAAACTATTGGCCAATCCCTGAAAAGGTATTTGAAGCAGTCCCTTTCCTACATGGTATATCTCTTCCGCTTGTGTTTGTAGGTATTATGACCTTTATCTTGATTATGAGTAGTGTTACAATGGTACTTGCCGTAGAAGCAGGACATAGGAACGACCGCAAAGATGTTGAGAAGTGGATGCTTTGGACTATTTTGGGAGGCATTACCTTTTTAGGCTGCCAAGCTTGGGAATGGACACACTTTATACATGGCACAGATGGAAGTGGTGCAACAGATTTTTATGGAAATGTTATCTATGGTGCTAATCTCATTCAAAACGAATATGGACCTACTCCTTTTGCAAATCTATTTTTCTTTATCACTGGATTTCACGGAATGCACGTAACGAGCGGAGTAGTTATCAATATCATCATTTTCTACAATGTATCATTAGGAATTTACGACCGCCCTAATCGCAAAATAGATGAAGGGGCTAGCCGGTATGAAATGGTTGAAAAAGTGGGACTTTACTGGCACTTTGTAGATTTAGTATGGGTATTTGTGTTCACTTTCTTTTACTTGGTGTAATCAAAAACTTAAATAAATAAAATTATGGCAGAATTACAACACTCGCAGGAAGGCGAAATCGCCAAGCCCAATACAGCAATTATCTGGAAAACTTTTTGGATTCTTTCTGGGCTAACAGCATTAGAGTTCCTTATAGCATTTACTATGCCCGCCAATACATTTCGTGTAGGCATATTCATATTACTTACCATAGCAAAGGCAGCCTATATTGTTGGCGAGTTTATGCACTTGCGCCACGAAGTGAAGTTCTTAATTTGGGCAATCGTTCTACCTATGACCTTTATTACTTGGTTGCTTTTAGCAATGATTTTAGAAGGTGGTTCTATTTTCGTAAAGCAGATGTAAATTTTTTCAAAAACATTCAATTTAACGGTTGGTTTATCATTTATAAATCAATCGTTTTTTTTATCTATGAATCTAAACCGAAAGTATTTTTTACTGGGACTTTTGGTCATCTTCCCAATACTTATCATCATATTTCTTCTCACACAAGGAAATAACGCTTATCCACTTGACATCTACTACACAAAGTGGATAGAAGAAGTAGAAATAGATGGAGAAGTCTATCTAGACACCGTGCGTGATGTATCGCAAATCAGCAACAAGAAAATCATTGATACTATCTACCACCAAATACCAAATTTTGAGCTTACAGACCAAAAAGGCAAACTTTTCAGTAGTAAAACCCTTGAAGGGCAAGTTTATATTGCTGACTTCTTCTTTACACGTTGCGGAAACCCTACACTTTGCCCGCGCATGAGTGCAGAAATGAAAAGGCTGCAAGAAAATTTTAGAGACGATGACCAAGTGAAATTAGTTTCTTTTACAGTCGACCCTGAGTTTGATACTCCTGAGGTATTAGCAGAATATGCAGCAAGGTATCAAGCTAACTATGAAAAGTGGAGGTTTTTGACAGGAAAGAAAAAAGATATTTATGATTTAGCTTACTTTGGATTTAAGGTAAATGCCATGGAAGAAGGAGATGAGGTAACCCCCGACTTTTTGCACGCTACCAAATTTATGCTCATAGACCCACTCGGACGCATAAGAGGGTATTATGAGGCTACTAACCGTGAAGACGTAGATAGATTGATTTTGGAAGTAAAAATTTTATTGTACGAATACAAAAGTGTTTAAACCTATTTTTTTAAGATGTTAGAAAATCAAGCCATTAAACAGTCCAACCGTTTGTATTATTGGGTTATTGGGATTTTATCTGTTCTAATCCCAATTGCTGTCGCCTTTCTGCTTTTTGGTGGTAATCAATACACTCGTATTGAGGGCTTAAACGTATCTTTTTTGCCACACCTCAATGCAGTTTTGAATACTGCTACTTTTCTATTGTTGGTGGCTGGCTTCATAGCTATAAAAAATAAGCAAATAGCTTACCATCGTATGTTTATGATGTCTGCCTTTGTACTCTCGAGTATCTTCTTAGTGTCCTATGTAATCTATCACAACAATGCTGAAAGTACTAAATTTGGAGGAGAAGGAATAATCAAAACCGTTTACTTCTTTATTTTGATTACGCATATTATTCTGGCAAGCGTAGTAGTTCCTTTTGTACTCACCACCATCTATTATGCTTGGACAAACCAGATTGCAAGACACAAAAGATTGGTGAAATGGACGTATCCCATCTGGACTTATGTGGCAGCTACTGGAGTAATCGTCTATCTGATGATTAGCCCTTACTATGTATAAGAAATGCTCAATCAAATCAAAAAAAACGGATAGTGTAAATAAAGTTACCTATCCGTTTTTTCATAGATTTGTTGAGTACAAAACCTTTGAAATGAGCTTCAAGCAATCAATGTTGAGTTTTTGATGTCAATTTTTTCCTTCTTGGAAGTTTAAACATAAAGAAGGGCAGCTGTATCAAGTACAGAGCCAGGTCTTCCTTTATAGATTTGTAATAGTTTGTCTAGCCTACCTGATATCAAGTATCACATAAATAATCCATTACAATCTGCTTTTTTTATGGTTTTATAAATAAAATTAAGAAATCGCTATATAAAATCTTTTTTTTTAAGTTAATTTGTTAATTGACAAAAATTTCCCAAAATGCGTTGGCTATTCTTTATACTCATTTATTTTTCATTACCCTCTTCGCAGGTCTTAGCACAATGCTTTAAGATTGATAGTTTGCTAAGAGTTATTCCCTATCTATCTCGCACAGATACGCTTCGGGTAGATGCACTCAACCAGCTTGCCGAAGAATACCTTGAAACCCAACGTGAAAGCAATGCAGAATACTATGCCCAGCAAGCACTCTTATTAGCTGAAAAAATTAAATATGCCACAGGAGCGGCAGATGCCCATCTTATGCTTGGGAAAGTTTATTATTTAGATGATATAAAACGCGACCAAGAGGCAATTAGCCAATACAAAACTGCTCTAGAAATCTACCAGCAAGCCCAAAAACTTGATAAAATGGCGGAAACACTCAAAATCATTGGAAATTATTATTATAACCTTTACTATATTCGTGATGACTATTACAGCCTTGCTCTTGAGTACTTTTTGAAATACCTCCGTTTGGCAGAGGCAAGAAATGAAGCAGCACAGATTGCAGAGGCAAGTGTAATGATAGGGACTATCTATGACCAACTCGGTGACGAAGCAAATAGCAATGCTTATTTCTTAAAAGCAGTAACTATGCGTGAGCAGATTAATGAAAAAGAAATAGACGACCCCCATCTTTTTTCTAAAGCTAAACAGATTTATGATTTACAGATTGCCAATCAAAAATTTTATAATTATACCTTGATAGGTGGCTTAGCATTTTCTGTGCTGCTGCTAACGCTACTTGTGGTGCTTAATTATCAGAAAGTACGCACCAACAAACTATTAAAAAGTAGAAATACTGAAATAGAAAAGCAAAAAGAAAGAATAGAAAAACAAAACGAAGAACTCATCGAGCAGAAAAGAGAAATAGAAAATCAGAAAGATTTACTTAGTGAGCAGTACCATCAACTCAATGAAACTAAGCACGAACTTGAGATTACCGTAGCACAACTCAACCAAGCCAAACTCTTTTTGGAAGATAAAGTAGCAGAACGTACACTAGACCTACAGCACGCTAACAATGCACTGATACAGGCAAACCAAGAATTAGACCTTATCATTTACAGAGCTTCTCACGATTTTAAAGGCCCCGTTGCCACACTCACGGGGCTTTCGCACATAGCTACTCTGGAGTATGCCGATGAAAGTCCCAAATCGATGGCATATTTTCAAAAAATAGAAGAAACTGCCCTAAAAATGGACAGAATGCTAGAAAAACTACACCAGATTAGCTACATACTCGGAAAACCCGTAGAGAACGAAATTGTAGCAATAGAAGACATCATCAACCAAGTAAAAGAAAATCTAACAGAAAAATTGCAAAACAGCTTTCTTCAAATCAAAACAGAATTAGAACCTAGCAGCTACTTTCACGTTGACCCCGAGCTACTTATTTTTATTCTTGAGAATTTAGTCGAGAATGCCGCTATCTTTCGTACCGAAGATACCTCCCAAATACCTACACTTTCTATTGTTGTAAAAAGTGATGTGAATTACCACCACATTGACCTCAAAGATAATGGCGTGGGAATTCCAAATGATTACTTCCCCAGAATATTTGACATGTTTTTTAGAGGTTCGGAAGCCTCAGAAGGCAATGGACTGGGGCTGTATGTGGTCAAAAAAGCATTAGATAAGATACAGGGCGAAGTAGAAGTACAAAGTGAAGAGGGAGTATTTACGGCTTTTTACATTCGTATTCCTAAATGATTTTTCAATTCTATTCAAAAGTAATTAATTTATGAATAAGCAGGCTCTCTACCACCAAATCATCGCACTTCAATCTTATCTTTGTATCGGGCTAGATACCGACCCTGCCCGGATTCCTGCATACCTCAAGAAAATGCCCGACCCTGTGCTGGCTTTCAACCAAGCCATTATAGAAGCAACACAAGACTATTGTATAAGCTATAAACTAAATACAGCTTTTTATGAGGCGCAAGGGCTAATAGGCTGGGAACGTATGCTCAAAACATTAGAGATGATTCCAAAGAATAAATTAGTGATAGCAGATGCAAAAAGAGGCGACATTGGCAATACAGGAAAAAAATATGCTCAAGCTTTTTTCGAAACAGCCACTTTTGATGCCATTACAGTAGCACCCTATATGGGTGAGGACTCTGTAAAACCTTTCTTAGAGCATGACAATAAATGGGCCATCGTATTGGCACTTACTTCCAATCAAGGTAGCCAAGATTTTCAGATGCAAAGACTTAAAAATGATAAATTAGTGTACGAATCCATCATCGAGAAAACCATCCAATGGGGCTCTGATGAGCAACTCATGTTTGTAGTAGGAGCTACTCAAACAGCTTTACTCCCACGTATCCGTAAGCTAATTCCTTCCTATTTTCTGCTTGTGCCAGGTGTGGGCGCACAAGGGGGAGACCTCGAGGAGGTAACGCGCCACGGTATCAACAAACAAGTAGGCTTACTCATCAATGCCTCACGAAGTGTACTCTATGCCTCAAATGGGGAAGATTTTGCTGAAGCCGCCCAAAAAGAAGCAAAAGCCATACAGCAAACCATGAAAATGTGCTTAGAAAAATACCTGGCAAAGTAAGTAGCTAATTTTCCTCCTTGGAATGAATAATAAATAATTTGTACAATTAGGGCAAAATAGTATAGTTCAAGTC